>JBHHXS010000376.1:0-2783 GCA_046757145.1 Phycisphaerae bacterium
GCCAGGAAATAGTAGGCGCCGGCTATGAGAGACTTGGCAAGCACCAAGCTGGCGCACCAGGCACCAGGAACGTCAACGCCGCTCAACTGCGAACATGACGCGTAGAGTCCATGGAGCAGATTCGTATTATACACGTTGAAGAAGCCGCCCGGATGCGTGTACGGGCTAACGTTGCTGAACCCGTGGTCCAGCAGGAACCGCACTCGCGCAAGGTGCATGCGCTCGTCCCCGCCGCCGAGGAACGCACCAACCCGACCACCTATCACAACGTCTGTCACTAGGATCAACAATTCGATGCCCAGACCACCCGCAACCAGCTTCGCGATGTCGCGCCACCACCCACGGCGCGAGATCTGAACCACACCGGCGATGAGCACGAGTATGCAAGCCGATGACAGTACGGCGACAGGACATGACAGCAGATAACACAGAATGGAAACCGGCGACAGGACGACCAACGCCGCCAAGAACGATATAGCGAGTGCTCCGGGAAGACCGGATTCCAGGTCCCTAGGCGCTACCATGCGTGCCACCGCGTACCCTGGAAGCAGCAGTGCGCACCAGAATGCGATTGTTACCATCACCCGTCAGCCTCCCCTCCCACACACGCACACGAGTTCCATCTGTTATCCGTACGATGGCAGGCCCGTGCGGAGTCGGGGAACGCAAGGCCGCTCCGTGGCGAGCGACCTCCGGATGATACCGGCATTGCGCGACGGGCCATACTTCCGCCTGCGGCAATCCTGTTGCACAATCGGTGTCCGATCGCAATAATCAAGCCGTCACCGATGTGGATGATGAACTGGTATTATCGATGTCGATAGGTCTGGGCGGCTGGCTTGCCCTGGCAGGAGGCATCGGCTCCGTCTGGGTAGTGCGCACATTGACGATCCACTTCGCGCTCACCAGGCGGCAAATACTACACTCTGATTCGTACGCCGGGCCCCCCGACAACCCGCCACGCGTATCTGTCGTCGTTGCTGCAAAGGATGAGGAGCAGGACATTGATGCCTGTGTAAGGACGCTCCTGCGGCAGGACTACCCGGATTTCGAGATTATTGCCGTCAACGACCGCAGCAGCGATCGGACGCCGCAAATCCTCGAACGTCTGCAACATGAGTCTGACGGCAGGCTACGCGTCGTCACCATAACCGCCCTTGCCGACGGTTGGTTTGGAAAGAGCAACGCGATGCGCGCGGGGGTGGAAGCCAGCTCCGGTGACTGGCTATGGTTCACCGACGCTGACTGCCGTCACACATCCACCAAGACGCTGTCGATGGCTATGTCCGAAGCCCTTGCGCACAAGGTCGATTTTCTCTCCGTCATTCCCGTACTTGAAGCTAATACCGCCTGGCAGCGCATAGTCCAGCCGGTGTGTGCATTGGTGCTGCTGACCTGGTTTCTCCCTGAAAAGGTCAACCACCCTCTCCGAACGACCGCCTACGCCAACGGCGCGTTCATGCTGATCAGTCGTTGGTGTTACGAGGCTCTCGGGGGACATGAGCGCGTGCGAGCGAAGATCAACGAGGACATTCACTTGGCTCGCACCGCTAAGCAGATGGGACTGAAGCTTCGCGTGGTGGAGAACGACGATCTCTACCGGACGCGCATGTACCGCTCGGCGCGGGAGACGTGGCACGGGTGGAGTCGTATCTTCTTCGGATGCCTTGAAACCGTCCCGCGTCTTGCCGCTGCCGCCTGCCTGGTGACGCTTTTTGCTATCGTCCCGTGGGTAAGCCTGGCGGCGGCAATAGCGGGCAGATTGCTGTCCCCTGCCGAGGCCGCATCGACATGGGATCTGTGTGCGGTCGCCTGGGCGTGCGTCATCGTGCCCCAACAGATTGTCGTGTGGCGTTTCTACAACGTGGTGAGGGTCTCGCCTTGGTGGTCCGTTACGTACGGCTTGGGAGCTGTATTGACACTGGGGATCTTGCTCAATGCCATCCTCAAGGCCGCCGGCGCAGCCACCACGACGTGGCGTGGGACAACCTATCGCGCTGATAGGGTAGTGGATACGAGCCCTCCCTGATGGTACCGGCCATTCCGGCAGCGATCCCTGCCCGGTTCGCGGAGAAAAACCGACGAATCCGGCATCAACCGTTGCGGTGATCTCACGGTGTATTCGGCGTCGGCGTCCGGATTAGAGCGTCCGCTCCACGTACGGCAATCTGACCGACCGCGTACGAGCTACGCCCCATCTTTCCGACCCGGCAGCGTAAGCGACCGGCGCATGAAACCCGCGCCTGCGCTTGTGGTTCGGATCCGTGGCGCCAGATCGCGGAAAGCCCCCTAGCTGGACCCGGGCGTGTTCAGACCCAGTGCCGACGAGCGGCGCCCCGCGACGGCCAGGAGCGTCATGCCCGGGGGGACCGGCGCAGGCGCCTGCAGATGCCCAATTGCTCTGCTGTGCCCCAAGCGCGGACAGCGCACACGCACGCGCCATGCGGTGCGGCAGCGGTCCCGGCCTGGATAGGGCGACGGCGCGTGCCCAGCCGCTGAGCTTGCCAACCCACCTGTGATTATGTAAGCTACGATGTGCCATGAACCCTTCCAACAAGGTAACAATCAACACATTGCGTGCGCGGAAGCGAGAACGGCAGAAGATCTCGATGCTCACCTGCTACGACTACACGACGGCGCAGCTCATGGAGGAGGCCAATCTGGACTCGCTCCTGGTGGGGGATACGTATGCGGAGGTATGTCTCGGGCACCCTACAACGCTCCCGGCTACGGACGATCACCTGGTGACGATTGCCGAGGCAGTTCGACGGGGGGCTCCGTCG
>JBHHXS010000377.1:0-2753 GCA_046757145.1 Phycisphaerae bacterium
CCTCAATTCGTACGTACATGGATTGTGAAGCGGGGGCGTCACAGACGGACGTGCACACTGGGCCTGAGCAGGAGGAGCGGTCTGCTGGTGCGCTCGGAGAAGTGCATCAATACCAAACACCTGGCGGGCCGCCCGGTACTGGACTCGTCCGGTGAACCCGGAGTGTCACCCGACATCGACGCGACGACCGAGCGGCCCGACGGCGAAGGAACCCACGTCGGGCCTGATATGAGACACGTCACGCAACGGCGGACGATGGCGACTCGCCTCCTACGTCGAATACCACGTCGATACGTCGTCACCATGTGCCGTATCCTGTCGTCCGGACACCATGCACACCCGTTCGCGCGCTTGGCTGGGTCTATGACACGCTAGACGCGGTATAGCGTGCACGGCAACGCAGCGACGGTGCCGCCGGGCATGGGAGGCGTCAATGTGGTGGGCGAGGCGGGATTCGAACCCGCACGTCCTCACGGACAGGGGATTTTAAGTCCCCAGCGTCTGCCATTCCGCCACTCGCCCATCTCCCTCAGGTCATCATTATACAGCGGGCGATGTTGGACGCCCGCATCATTTTCGACATGCCCCGCGCGGTTGTCACGCGCTGGACGTCCCCCCGGGGACCTGCGTGGCAGCGTAGAGCCGGTCACGGGATGTAGGTCCCGCCACGGCCCGCACGGTACGATCGGCGCGCACGCGCGGCGATCAGGGAAGACGAGCGCGGGCGACGTTCTCTCTTTACAGGGATCAGCGCGAGTGGTTCGGTCTTCCCGACTGCGGCACCCGCGCGGGCCCACGGAACGGACGCAGGGTAAAGCGGGGAAACACAACCTGCCATGCTTGCGAGTGTGTTCGAGGTAGCGGTGGCTCTGCTCGGTGTATTGACTCCCCTTGTTGCCGTGCCGCTGACCGTCATCACATTCTACCTCAAGTCGCTGCGCGAGCATCAGGTTTCCAGACACACCGAGTTGAGCCGGCGCGTCGAGGGGCTGGAGCAGCGTTCGGCGGAGCTGCGGACACTGATTCGCGAATTCGAACGCGACTTCACGACGAAGGAAGAATGGCTCCGTGAATGTATGCAGGCCCGACGTACGCTTGAGCAGGTGACAGGAACGACGGTACGTATCGAGGCGACTATGCAGACGCTGCTTCGCACGGCGGGCGCTACATCGCTGCTGCGGCCGGAGACTGAAAGAGACCGTCTGACTGACGCGAAGGCCGGCATGCCGTCGGGTGAGCGGGGCGAGGAGCTCGAGTGATGGCGAACGGACGCAACGTTCAACAGATCAAACGTATTCGCAACGAGATTCTCGTGGCGCTGAAGGTGGTTTATCCCGGCGCTCTTCAGGCGGGCCAGCTCTTTAGAAGCCTGCTCGTGCTCTTTCCGACTCTGGAGTTTGACCAGGTTAAACGCGATCTGCACTACCTGATGGACAAGGAATACATACAACGCGTAATCGCCGACACCGAGGCTGACAACGGAAGCACACAGTGGCGGCGGCGGTGGTTCCGTTTGACCACAGCGGGCATGGAGCTTGCCGATCGATGCATCAAGGATCCGGCAATGGAGGAATGATGGCTGCCGGCGCACGCGTAAAGGGTGGCGACCACTTGGATGAAGCAGCGACCACACCCGCGCCCACGCCGTGCGCGAGTCGAGCGATCCGCAGGCGCGCGGCAGTCGACAAGGTGCTTCCTCCTGAGCTGATTGAAGAACTCCAGGCGGTCATTGCTACGGCTCCGTTGGTGAACGTGGAATTGACTCGGGAGATCGACAAGCGCTTCGGCATCGGCAAGCGTTTCAGCGTACCCACACAGCAACTGCGACGCTACTTACAGCGGCTACATGACCGGCGCGTCGCAGAGCAGGTTTGTGCGAACAAACACTCGGACGAGGCAGAAGGCAACGGGCGCGCCGGGATGGGAGACTCTGACGGCGAACAGGCCCCGGGGTTGAGAGAGAGGCTACGCGCCCACCGCACACGTCAGATGTCAATAGCCTCGATTCTTGATGCGACGTTCGGGCCTCTGGCTCAGAGCAACCCCGAGCTGTGGGACCGCCGAGCGTATCTGATGTTGGTCGGTCTAGTGTACGATCGTCTGGCCAGCGCCGAGGAAGAGCTGCCGTCCGCGGAGATCATCGCACTGGCGAAGGTGTTGTCTGAAGCACGGCGTGCCGAGGCCCGCGCCCGGGACCATCAGCGCGCCGGGGAATCAAAGGATGCGGCCACGACCCCTCTCGGGCCGTTGCCACAGAGCTTTGCCGACGTCGTACGTCAGGTGTACGGCACAAACTTCCATGACCCTGAGGAGTGTCGTGCACCAGACACCAACGCCGCGCATCAGCCGTCACCTACGAGTCCGTCCAGCGCATGACAGGGCAGGCAACGACACGATCTGCAGTTCGACGCACGACCCACTTGAACCGTCCAGCCCACGACACTTAGCAGGTGTGCCAGGTTCGGTCGTGCCGTATGGCGGTGCCGCGTGTTCAGCGGACAAGGCCCACCCCTGCCCATTCGGCGCAGGCCCGAATCCGGTGGAGTGGGCGGGTAAGCCGAATTCTGTCCATCGCGCTACGCGACTGGGCGATCATTTATCTTGGCCGACGGTCGCCCGCCGGCTCCAGCACCCTACCCGCAGCTTAGGAACTCGGAATGGCGGACAGCGAATTCAGGATTCGCCATAAGACATTCGTCGTTCACGGAGACGGGCCGCCTCTGGCTGCCTGCTTGGGCTTGCTGGCGGTGGGG
>JBHHXS010000378.1:0-2725 GCA_046757145.1 Phycisphaerae bacterium
TTAGACGCGCGCTGCTTTCCTTGGCGTTCTGTCCGCACCGCTGAGCTTGGTCGTTGGGCAGACGGAAAGGTGGCCGGCTGAGGTCGGATGGAGTACCTGAGGATGGCCACGGGTAGAATGCACGCATGAAGCCTCGGATCTACACGGACACCTCGGTCCTTGGTGGCTGCGAGGACGAAGAGTTCCGCGAACCTTCCCGCCGCTTGCTGGACGCCTTCCAGCGTGGCGAGCTGACGCTCGTGCTGTCGGAGCTCACGGTCCGAGAACTCGAGACCGCTCCCGATGGAGTCAGGATGGTCGTTGGACGGGTGCCGGCAGCTCACATCGAGGCCCTCGCGGTGTCCCGAGAGGCCGAAGAGCTCGCGACGGCCTACATCGAGGACGGCGCCATCGGCGCCCGCATGCGCGCGGACGCGCTTCACATCGCGCTCGCCACCGTCGCTCGAGTCGACGTTCTCGTGAGCTGGAACTTCAAGCACATCGTCAACCTGAAGCGAATCCACGCGTACAACGCAGTCAACCTCAAGAGCGGCTACCCTGTTCTCGAGATTCGAACTCCCCGGGAGGTGCCAGGCGATGAGTGACTCCTCTTCAAAGACATTCGATTGTGTTCAGCACATGCGCCAAGCTCGAGACAGGCTCAGCGCGGAAACCGCCGACATGAGCTACGACGAACTGGTCAAGTGGCTTCGGTCCCATCGCTACACGGACCCAGTTCTTCAACGTCTGGCGGAGAAGGCTGCCCAACAAGCCGATGCAGCGGACCGGCCTTCGGCCGACCGCTGATCGGCAGCGCGTTATGCGGCGTCCCCAGGGAAGCGACCTAGACGCGCGTCACGTGACGCGCTACGCTTTGATGCATGATCAAGACCTTCGCGGACCGGCGCACGCAGGAGCTCTACGAGACGGGAAGGGCCCGGCGATTCCCAGCCGATGTTGCGAAGCGGGCCGCGCGAAAGCTTGAGTACGTGGACTTGGCAGTTGACGTGGAAGACCTGCGGGTGCCGCCCGGGAATCGCCTCCATGCTCTCAAGGGAGAACGCAAGGGGCAGTACGCCATCTCCATCAACTCACAGTGGCGCATCTGTTTTCGCTTCGTGAAGGGTGACGCCTACGAGGTCGAGGTCTGCGATTATCACTAGCACGAGGTTTCGGTCATGAGTATTCCGAATAGGACCGGTATGAAGCGACGTCCCACCCACCCCGGCGAGATGCTGAGGGAGGATTTCCTTCCGGATTTCGGGCTGTCGGTATCGAGCTTGGCGGAGGCTGTTGGCGTTTCACGCCAGTCGATCAACGAGCTGTTGCGGGAACGCCGCGCCGTGAGTCCCGAAATGGCGCTCAGGCTGGGGCGCCTCTTCGGCAACTCGCCGGCATTCTGGCTGAACGCACAGCGTGCGGTGGATCTCTGGGATGCAGCCAGGGCGCTCGAGAAGGAGATAGAGCGAATCCGACCGCTCAGCGCCGCATAACAATCGCCTGGAGCGGTCGCCGCTGAGAAGCATGGAGACGCATCGCAAGTTCTTCTGGCGCGGCGCCGCTCAGGCGAAACGTTATATGGCACGCTGTCGCAGGTGAGGAACGTATCCGATGAAGGTTTGCATTGTTGGGGCCTCTGGGAAACTAGGCAAATACATGGTCCAGCACGCTCTTGATCGGGGCTATGAGGTCGTTGGCGTGTGTCGGGAACGCAGCATAGGCAAACTCGATGCCTTCAAGGAACGAATCACAGTCATCCCCGGTGCGACAAATGACCGCGAGGTAATCAGACGTGCGGTCCCGGGGTGTGACGGGGTGCTCACCGTGCTTGCCCCCTGGGGTATCCAACAGTACTCGACTGGAACGGCTCAGGCAGTGCTTGACTACGCGGATCCGGGTGCGCGCCTTGTATTCTCCTGCGGATGGCACATCACACGTGATGGTCAGGACGTGTATTCGTGGAAGCTCAGAGCGTTCGTCAAGGTCTTCGGGTGGCTCGCGCGAATCGCACGTTTGGCGGATCTCGACGACCAAGTGGAAGCGTGCCGCCGTGTGTTCGCCAGCGACAGACGGTGGACGGTAGTGCGGGGGAGCGGCCTTGAAGAAGGAGAGAGTCAAGGCTTGCCCCTATGGAGCCGCCACGTGGGCGACCCCATCCTCAAGAGCAATCTCACGCGCCGTGTGGACTTTGCCCTGTTCATGGTGGAGGCTCTCGAGAACGACGCGCTGATCCACGAAGCCCCGGCAATAGTGGGATGTCGCACGCCCTCAGCGCTCGCACACGCCGCTGCTCTTGGGTCGGGGCATGATCGGTAACCTGGCGCTGGCGGGAAGTGTCGCTCAGTAATGCCACATAACAACGGCATGCACCTGACGGCGCTACGCGCCGCAGTTGATGCCTGAGACGTTGGGTGGACAAGCGCGGCATTGAGAGTTTGAAGCGGTGAGCGCTGGTGAGAACGTGCCCCGCAGACGGGCCGTGTCCTTCGAAGAAGTTTCAGCGGAAACGTCTTGCTGTGGATAACTCGCTCAATGCCGGCGGCGGGCATAGTTGCGTTGACGACGAGTGGTAGTCAGGGACGCTGCCCTTCGCTAGAAGCCGTCTGAGTTGTAGCCCGGCGGTGTAGACATAGACAGCACACGGGTTGCGTTGTGGAAAGGGAGGCGCCACCAGCGCCCGGTGTAGAAAGGTCGGGAGAGTTCAGCGTGGTAATGTCAGTCAGCAACGACAGTGGTTACGTTTTAG
>JBHHXS010000379.1:0-2706 GCA_046757145.1 Phycisphaerae bacterium
GGAATATAGACAACGTCGTCGGGCTCTAGCAGTATGTTCCTCGACCAGTCCCCCTTCCTGATCATCTTGTCTACGTTGACGGTGAGCGCGCGGACGGGAGTCTCGCCATGCGACGGGCGTATCACCTTCACCCGCCCGGTCCAAGACGTGTAATCCACTCCCCCGGATAGAACAGCGTCGATCAACGTGTCCCTGCCGGTATAAGGACGCGGCCCCGGCCGAGTTTGACCATGCACATAATACTTCTTGCTCATGTACCCCAGAACGCGGGCACTCACCTTCGGATCGACGTAGTAGCGGCTCAGAAGCACCTCGAGCTTGGCGGCCACCTCCTTCGTGGTCATCCCCACCACCTTCACCTCGCCGAGCAGGCGAAGGTTGATCTTGCCGTCAGGCTGAATCTGCTGCGTTTCACCGTCGATCTCCGGAACGCGCGGCGCACTTATGCCGATCGTATCCGGAATCCCCAGGCGATACTCCATCGCAGAGACTTCGTGCTGGTGTTCACGGAGGAAGTGGAGCATGTCGCCGTTTCTGGGCGCGCAACCCGCACACGAAAGCGCCAATGCGACAAGCTGTAATATGTCGCGCGGCAGTGCTGCCATGTACGTCCTCCGATACCAAAAGGTGGGGCTCCCGCACCTGTCTCGCATATGCGGACTTACGTGCCCCACCCGCACTACAACCTTGCGGGTTTATCGGGTTCCAATCCGAGGGTCTGAACATCTACAACGGGATTGACGCAATAGCCACCACGCCGACGCACGGTGTTCGCGCAGCCCCCCCCCACAATACTGGAACCGCGTCTCAGAAGACTTGCGGGCCGTGTTCGCATCTTGCAACGCCGCGCCAACCTCCATCATGAGCCGATGGCCTGCGCCTGTGCAACCGCGCGCAGGCAAGGAGCGCTTATGACAATCGGTACTGTCGCGCGGGCACACCTTTGATGCGTCGTGCAAAGAGCCGCATCGAGCGACTCGAGGCTCGAAGTCACGTTCTGGCCTATTATCGCATTGTTTATTAGACCCAATGCTGAGTTACCGGCCCTCCAATGGACAGGCGAGCACCTCAAGCCGGACTAGTAATGGACCGATATTCCATGGCGCACAGAGTGCAGCTACACCCAACGGACGCTGACCGCGCCGCCTGAAGGTAATGTACGCAAGCTTCTTCGAACTGCGTGAAAGACCGTTTAATAACACTCCCGATCCGCGCTTCTTCTACCCCACTCGGGATCATGAGGAGGCGCTGGCCTCACTGATCTACGCGGTTCAAGAGCGAAAGGGGTTCGTCCTCCTCACCGGTGAAGTCGGCGCGGGCAAGACGCTGGTCTCGCGGATGATGTTGCGTCATTTCGGCATGCATGTAGCCTTCGCCACCATCAACCACGCCCTGAAAAACGGTGGAGATCTGCTCGAGTCAATATGTACCGAGTTCGAGCTTCCGTTCGAGCCGGGTGACACGCGAACACAACTCGTGCGAACGCTGCATGACTTCCTCCTTGCCAAGTTCGCTCAGGACCTACCGGTCGTGCTCGTGCTTGACGAAGCACAGGCGCTGTCGGTAGATGCGTTCGAGCAGGTCCGCATGATCGGCAACCTCGAGGCGGATGATGCCAAACTCTTACAAGTGGCTATCGTCGGTCAGCCGGAGCTTCAGCAACGCTTCGCGTCGCCGGCGCTGCGTCAGCTCAGCCAGCGCATTGCCCGCAGCTTCCACCTCCCTGCGCTGACTCCCGAGGAGACCGAGGGATACATCCGCCATCGCATGTCGGTCGCCGGTGCACGCAAACCGGACGTCTTTCAGCCCGATGCGATAGCAAAGGTCTACGAGCATTCGAAGGGGCTGCCCAGGCTGATCAACACATTGTGCGACAGCGCAATGCTAAGCGCCTACTCCGTAGGCACGCGCACGATCGCCGGGCCTTGTGTCGAATCGGTCGTAGAGCAATTGATCGCTGTGGGCGAGTCGCCGGGACCGCTCTCCCCACCGCCGGACCAGCCGATCTCGCCACCAGCCGAGCCTCATGCCACCTACGACAAGCTTAGACGCCTGGTGGCTGCCGCCGATATGCTAACGCAGCGCGGCAAACAGGAATCCCAGGAGTTAGCCCGGCGCGAGGCCCGGGCCCAGGAGCTCGCCTCGAAGATGCAGCGGCTCATGGACGACGTACGCCGCGTATTCGGGGGACTAAGGCAAGCAGTTGCGACCACCGAAGCCGCCACGCACAACGCCCAACACGTATGCAACCGACTCAACGCCCAGACCGAGCGATCCAGGCTGATCGCCCAGCAGCTCAATCACTCCGCAGCCCGCATCAGCTCGACACTCGTCGACAGACACACGCACTCAGCGAACACGGTCAAGGAACTGTCGCGGACATCCGCCGTCCCCCGCAGCAGTCTTAGCCCTGTACTCTCCAACGTGGACCCGCAGGACCGCGTGCGCATGCTTCTGCGCATGAGCCGCGAGAGCCTGGCCGACCTTCGCACAGTTATCCGCAGCAACCACACAGGCAATGCGAAGCAGCGCGACGGCACATGGTCTAAAGACCCTGTGCCGTCTACCCTACCCTGCCAAACAGCGCCAGCCGCCGATTAGACTCTCGGCTTGGAAAGACGGCGCGCAGTTGTACGGTCGTGTAGGGTTTAATATTTTGTAGCGCAACCGGGTGGGGAGTACGCCCACTACGGCAAAAACAACCGC
>JBHHXS010000380.1:0-2684 GCA_046757145.1 Phycisphaerae bacterium
ATCCACTTCATCGATCCGGGCTCGGACCTGCATTCTCGAGAGATCACTGATCGACATGATGACAGTGCCTGGATTGTTCATCGTTCCGGTGACGACCACCTCACCCTGCTTGGCATTGAGCTTTGATATCACGCCGTCGATCGGAGATGTGATCACGGTCTTCTTAAGGTCCTCGCGGATACGTTTTAGCAACGCCTCGGCCTGCCGCAGCTCATGCTGCCGTATTTGCAGCGCGGCGCGAGCCTTTTTTCGCAACGTCATGTAGTCGCTAAGCTCGAGACTTGAGGTTGCATCCGATTCTGACAGGCTGATCTGCCTTGAGACGTCGCGCTCGGCCTTTTCGAGGTCTGCCTCCGCCTGCGCGATGGCAGCGCGAAGTTGCTCAACCCGGGCAACTCCCGACTCCAGGTCCGCCAGAAGGTTCTTATCATCGAGACGGCAAAGCAGCGTTCCTTTCTCGACGTGATCACCCTCTTCAACGGGCATCTCCGTGATCTTTGAGACGATCTCCGAGCTCACCTCCACTTCGAGCACCGCCTCCACGTCGCCGGGCGCCTGGACCAACTGGATAATCTCGCCCTGCTCCGGCTTGGCCACCTCAACTGTGAGGGCGACCTCATCCGCCACGTGCAACAATGCCTTGCCGTCGCTACTCCGTCGGAGGCTCCCCAACGCGAACACCCCCGCGCTGACGGCTATCAACACAAGCAACGTCAAGAGTCCTTTCATCAGTGCCCTCCGGAAGAATTGAAAGCCGGTAACATGCTTACGGCGACACGTGCACCGGCGGCCAAAAACGCCATTGACGTGCATGAAACGATCGCCGAGCGTCTACTTAGCTGCCGCGTAATCACGAGGCCCATCGCCACCAGCACCCAGAACCAGATCCGAAACGGGTCAACCGCTGAAAGAGGTGACGCCTTACCAGGAGCGCTGAGCATAGCCAGCGACGTATCGACGTCTATCGTGCGGTACGTGATGACCATTGCGAGGCGCACAACATGGCCGAGAAATACCACGAAACCCGCGTACACGCATATCGCCATCAGCGTGTGGTACTCCGGCTTTCGGCCGGACAAAGCCACCACGCCGTACAGCATAGAGGAAATAAGCAACAGCGACGCCAGCATCTGCGCAGGTGCGAACACGACCCCCGCGAGGCGCGCGAGAAGCTTGTTGAACTCGCCGGCTTTCCTTATCTCCTGCATCCGATCACGCAGCTCGATCCGGTCGACGACGTGCGCCTGGGATTTCTCCAGCTCGGCAAGGGCCCTCTCCGTCCTTTGATCCACGCTCCGGTCGATCAAACCGGTCTTCATCTCTACGTATCCGATTAGCATGATCCCCGCGAGGAGTGTTCCCAGCGCCCAGCCGTACGCACCGGTGTCCTCGATGCGCCCAAACAGTGTCCGCGGTGTTGTGTAGACGAGCATTGCATGGCGAACACCAGGTGAAATGGGTTTTTCCCCGGAAACGCCGGCCACCGTCACGACACCAGCCGCCGACTCAAACCCGTGCCCGACGCGCAACCAAACCCCTGAGTCGCGACGAAAGCATTATAAAAGATTTCGACCTCTGCGACGGGTTATTGTGGAGCGTATGAACATTTTCGACAGGCAGTGACAAGAAACGACACTCTACTGCCGCTTGCTGCGAAAGCAGTCCCAACAGTAGACGGGCCTGTCCTCTGCCGGCTTGAACGGAACGGTCGTGGGGGCGCCGCATTCCGCGCAAGTGACCTCAAAGGTCTCGCGCTCTCCGCGGTCACTACCGCTGCCCCGAGCGCCGCCGGCGCCCCGAGCGCCGCGGCCTCTTTGATTCTTACGTTTCCCACGGCATTCCCGGCAGCGCTTCGGTTCGTTCAAGAAGCCGCGCTCCGAGTAGAACGCTTGATCTTCTGCGGAATGGACGAATTCCTGATCGCAATCCACGCACACGAGAGTCTTGTCTTCAAACGACACCATCTGTTCTCCGACTGAGGGACACCGCGCACTATCTGCGCGGGAACTCACACTCTCTAATCTACACCAACGCCCCAGGCCCGTCAAATCCACGGCAGGGCCGTTCAATTCTCGGGCGAGGCGCGGATGAGGGCCAGGGCTTCGTAGGGTTTGGCGGCGTGGCGTCGGAGGGCGGCAGCGACATTGGTCCGTCCAGCGGCGCGGAGTAGAAACAATGAGGCATTGCGCAGGGCGGCCAAAGCCTGCAGGGCAATCGCATTTAAGTTCCTTGGCTCAGGATTCGGAGCAGGTACTCGTCCTTGAGACAGGCCTGGAGCCGTTTGCCCTTAATGCCGACCCGGCAGGTCTTGTCGCGCCGGAGCAGGTTGAGCGCCAAGCGGCGGATTCGCGAGAGGTTCTCGGCGGAGTGGCCCACGCGATTCCTTGGCGTATCCTCCCGAAACGTGACATCGAGCGACCAATGGAGCCCGTTTTCGATGCCCCAGTGTCCGCGGACGTAGTCGAGCATGCTTTTGGCGTCGAGGCCACCCAGGTCGCTGATATAGTACCGGCGCTCTCTCGCCCCCGACCTGGCTAAAATGCGATTGCCCTGGCGCGTCCCCCGCCCCGTCGGGTGTGGTACTAGGCGGGTTGCTCCAGACCGGACGTACAACGAGAGTATCAGAAGCAGCTTACTGTGGTCGGCATCTGTGCGACCTCGTGCAGCGCAGTAGTATACTGCGT
>JBHHXS010000381.1:0-2683 GCA_046757145.1 Phycisphaerae bacterium
CAAAGAGTATCTGCCCGGACAGGAGCCGATCGCCGTCAAATGGTATGAGCGCGCATGGACGTGGAATCCCGAGACACCACTTGCGCCGCGTTTCCAGGCGGCAGTAGTATACGACTACAGATTGCACGACCGCGATCGAGCGTTGGAGCTTTATCATGGCGTGGTTAATCACGAAACGACGCACAAGACCAACGTGCGTTTCGCGAGTCGCCGAATACACGAACTGACGGCCAGCACCGAGATCTTCCCCGCGCGGACCCGGTAGACCACCGCGGACTGCGCCGCGCAGGAGGCCTGGCACCACGCAAGTTGCTCATGCCCCGGGCTTTTGCAGGTTTGGCTACTGGCAACTTGGTTGTCCTGCTCGGCACAGGAGTCGTCGGGTACGCGGCGCCGGGCGGGGGACACCAACGACACGTCGCTCTGGCCGTGTTCGCGCTTCTGCTGACATGCCTCATCCAGGCTGCCGTCCTGACCTACCTCTCCATTGCAGGGAAGGTGATCGCCCAGGCCGTGCACCTAGCACGCCTTGATCTGTCGATCCTGAAAGATGTCGCGCATCTGAAACGCTCCACTACGACCATTATGGCCTTGGTGACAATCGCCGTGGTGTTAGTGACTGCTACGGGCGCCGACCTGTGGGGCGGAGCGGGCAGACCGCTGTTTCACGTATCTGTGTCGGTGCTCTTGCTCGCGGTGCACGCCGGCAGTTTCGCCCGGCAATACCGGATCGTCGTTCAGACAGCATCACTTCTCGAACGGGTGCTGGACGAGTACCGCGAAGTCAGGTCACCCGAGCTGCCCGAGGCCAAGGAACGCTGACCGCTGGCGCGGAGCTGTGACATACAGATACGTTCCGACCACCGGGCGCGACGCCGACCGTTGGCTTGATATGATTTTTCTTGCACTGTTATTTTTCACGATGAATATCCCTAGGTTGTGGAGGTAAAAGTCGTTACGCCTTAAGCACGAGACCATACACAGCTTGATACGTAAGTTTGTCTTTTAGTTGTTGTTGCGGCTGAATGAGCAACGCGTAGAATGGGCGGCGTTGGCGACATTTCGTGGAAGGGAATTGACGATGCTCATGTGGGAAAGGCTTACGTCTACTGTACCGGTCGACGAGAACTCGAGCGGGCGATCTCTTAGAGTTGCCACGGTTACGCAGAGACTGCCTTATGATCTGCGCTGTTGCGCAATCACAAAGGCCGGTAGACGCTGCCGGGGGCGCATTCGCAAGGATACGGACTTTTGCCCATTCCATGATCCCACGGTGTCCGCGGAACAGCGCCAGCGCGACGCGGCAAAGGGGGGCAGATGTCATCACAAACTCAGCCGCCTGCCAGACGGCTACCTGCGTAAGCTCGATAGCCGCCGAGCAGTGGGGCAGGCGATGGATCGCCTCTATCGTGAGTTAAGATTGGGGATCGTTACGCCCGCGATGGCCAACGTGTTGTTCAACATTCTTACACGCCTCCTCGATTCCGGCCTGTGCGACGCGGGCGAATCCTCCAACACCAACCTGCGCGCGCATAAGGCGGATCGCCTGCGCCCCAAACTGCGAGACCTCCTGACCAGGGCCGAGCGACAGGCTTGGCGCCAGGCCATCGCTAATGCGCCAACTGACTTCCTGCGCAACGAGGCGCATCGGCGCGACGCTGCGACCCGAGGCCGTCAGCAGGAGATCGACAAGCCTGCAGGCGTTGCGCTGCCTGCGGCGTCTTGAGTCAACTGTCGTGGGTGGTGGTGGCTTGCTTCATAAGCCTCGTGTTCTGTCCGTGGGCGCGGGTATGTCGTAGCGGCGTTCCTGCCTTGCGGCGTGGATTGGCAACGCCAAGCTGCTCGTTCGTTTGGAAGGTGCGGATCCGATAGGCGCCCAAAGGAGGAACTGGCCACGGGCCGGGGCGCAGGCGATGTCAATGCGGACGACACTCCAGTTGACTTAGTTGGACGTCTGATCGATTCGAGGCGTGTCCGGTTTTGGTGAGACGGGAGAGGCGGACTCGACATACACACACCTACACACGGCGGTCAGCGTTGGGTAGGCTGATCCAATCGCGCGCTGTGTGGTAAGAGGGCTACGGCACATGCAAGCAGCGGTGATTCACGCCTTCGGGCCGCCGGATGTGCTGCGCCTGGAGGAGATCGCTACTCCCGAGGCCGGTGTCGGGGAGGTGGTTGTCAAGGTCGCTGCCTGCGGCGTCAACCGCTACGACCTTTACATGCGCATGGGGGCGGTCTTCACCGATATTGCCTTCCCGCATGTATTGGGGGCCGATGTCGCCGGCACCATCGCCTCGATTGGGCCTGAGGTCGTCGGGTGGAAGGAGGGTGATCGCGCAATCGTCGCTCCCGGATACCCGATCGATCCTGCAGACTGGGCGGTGGAGCCGGAGAACCGTGCCCCCAGCTTCGAGGTGACCGGAACGCATACCTGGGGCGGCAATGCGGAGTATATCCGTGTGCCGGCCAAGTTCGTGCTGGCCGACCGGACCGGGCTGCCCACTGTGCAGGTCGCAGCCACGCCCCTCGTGCTGATGACTGCGGTCCACGCGGTGCAAACGCTCGGCGAGGTACGAGAGGGCCAACGCGTGCTCGTCCACGCGGGCGCATCCGGCAGTGGAAACATGTGCGTGCAAGTCGCCCGCGCAGTTGGTGCGCGAGTCGCATCGACCGTCGGATC
>JBHHXS010000382.1:0-2681 GCA_046757145.1 Phycisphaerae bacterium
CGGTGATGAATCCGCTGTTTGATCATTCCGCCGTTTGAGCGGATCAGCTTTCCCGTCTCAGCCAGCCGGCGGCCTGTCTCGAACGAGTTACGCCACACGCGCTCTTCGTTGCTGGAGTTGATGGGATAAACACGTGTAAGCCCGGACTCAGTGCTGCCCGTCGGGTAGCCAGCGCCAAGCGCAGGGGGCGCTTCTGCGCTAATCACTTCATTGATATTTGGATCAACAAGGATCGCGTAGAAACTTTTCCAGCGGCCTCGGCGATAATTATTCTCCGCGCTTCCGCTACGCATGTAGTTACGAATCTCTTCGCTGTCGTCCAATGGCTCCGCCTTCAGCACCCCTAGCAGCCCGTTGAAAAACACCGAAAGAAGGCGCAACCGTTGGTCGGGCTGTCCGTATGACATCGTAAGCGAATTCGGTAGACTGCGCGTGTCACGGAGGACAGCAAATGGCGTTGGGACGACACAGGCCGGCGCGACAGGACGCGCTGTGGATCGCGACGGATGAGGTGGCCAAGGGGCCAGGGCATCCTTTTTACACCAGGTTGAACGCGATCTTCGCTGAGGCTGGATTCGACCGCTGGGTCGAGAAGCGTTGTCAGCGGTTCTACGCAGAGGAGGGACGTCCGGGCATCCCGCCAGGGGTGTACTTCCGGATGCTGATGATCGGTTACTTCGAGGGCTTGGACTCCGAACGCGGGATCGCGTGGCGGTGTGCGGATTCGCTGACGCTGCGTGAGTTCCTCGGGTTCGAGCTGACGGAGGCGACGCCCGACCACTCGACGTTGTCGGTGATTCGCAACCGGATCGATGTCGAGACGCATGAGGAAGTGTTCGGATGGATCCTCGAACGTCTGGACGAGCACGGTCTGATCAAGGGGAAGACAATCGGTGTGGACGCCACCACGCTGGAGGCGAATGCGGCTCTTCGCAGCCTGGTTCGGCGTGACACGGGCGAAAGCTATCGGGAGTTCCTCGAAGCATTGGCGAAGGAATCAGGCATCGAGACGCCAACGCAACAGGATCTGGCGCGGCTCGATCGGAAGCGGAAGAAGAAGGGATCGAACAAGGACTGGTTCAACCCGAACGATCCGGACGCGAAGATCACGAAGATGAAGGACCGGCGGACGCACTTGGCTCACAAGGCCGAGCACGCGGTTGACATGGATAGCGGGGCCACGCTTGCGGTCACGGTGCAGCCGGCGGATCGAGTCGATACGAAGTCGATCGGTGAGACGTTGACGGAGGCGATCAAGAACCTCGAGGAAGCGGAACTCGAGGCGGAAGCGGTCGTGACTGACAAGGGGTATCACAGCAAGCGTGTCGTCCGCACGCTGACGGAGGCGGGGCTTCGGACGTACATCTCGGAGCCGGAGCGCGGGCGGCAACGATGGAACGATCAACCGAAGGAGCGAAAGGCGGTCTACGCGAATCGACGTCGCATCCGAGGTGATCGCGGGAAGAGACTGCTCCGGAGTCGCGGCGAGCTGCTGGAGCGCCCGTTCGCGCACTGCTACGAGACCGGCGCGATGAGGCGGACCCATCTTCGAGGGCATGAGAAGATCCTCAAACGGCTGCTGATTCACGTCGGGGCATGCAATCTCTCGCTGTTGATGCGCACGCTGTTCGGGATCGGCAAGCCGAAGACCCTCCAGGACCTTCCCGGGGGCCTGATCGCGCTCATCGCCGGCCTCCGGCGGGCTCTCGAGCGCGTGCTCCGGCGAGGTACACTCCAGCGCGACCCGGATGTGCGCCTCCCCCCACATCCCATCGCGGCCGCGGCGTGACTCCCGGCCAGGCGGAGGTGGTGGTTCTTCAACGGGCTGCTAGAGCGACGTCAATGACTCCCATAAGAAGTGCTCGTCACAGTTTTCTCCAGCACGAATGGCAGTCGCGGCGTCCATCACACATCGAACGAAGACACTCCATCATTACTTTCTCGTGAGCGGACTCTTCAGAACGTCCTCGATGTAGCGCTCCACATATTCGGGCAGACCTGAAGCCTGCGACATCAGATCAAAGCGCCTGGAAAGCGCACCGTGTTCGTCACTAGCAAGATGCACGATACGCCAAGTGTTGAGTGGCGCGTCTTCCGTGCCGCTCACTCCGTGGACCACGTGAAAAAGCGGCTGCTCGGGTGAAGCGACAACTGTCCGACCCGCATCATCCTCAACCTCAGGCAGACCGATGAAGGTCACTTGCTGGCTTGAGTGGTTCAAGTAGCAGGCTTCGATCACCGTGCCATGTCTGTCGGGCTGCAGCCACAGGCGTTGCTCTGAGGCTCGGATGAACACTTCATCACCATTCTTCAGCTCACGACGGCCCCAACTGCGGGCGGTTCCGGCGCGGATCATGCCGGGAATGAAGAGATCGGGGCGGGCGGCTTTCTTGACCTCCGTTTCCCAGAGCTGGGCGCGGGTCAGGGCGAGCCCTTCGACACCATCATACTCATCGGCGAGGACCTGATTCACGTTGAGCGGATCACACTCGATGCTGGTGTGGCCCTCGCGGTTCCAAGCGGCAGCAAAGACTGCTTCGTGGTTGTCTTGATTCAGATCATCATCCATCGTGGGCGTTGCCGGTCAACTGCAACCGGCCCGGTGGTTATGTTCCTTCACGAAGCACCTGATATCTCAGACGAATCGCATCGTCATTGAGCGGACGGGTATCCAACAGCTT
>JBHHXS010000383.1:0-2634 GCA_046757145.1 Phycisphaerae bacterium
GTATCGCTATCTTCGCGCAGACGCCGAGCCCGGCACCGAACCAGTGCTTGTCGCGCCGAGCGTCGAGGAACAGCTGTACTACGTCGAGCATCAGGGAGATTACTTCTACATTCAGACCAACGCGGATGACGCCGTTGACTTCAAGATCGTGCGCGCGCCCGTTGAGGACCCCGGCCGCGACAACTGGGAGGATTGGCTCGGTCATCGTGCCGGCGTTTACATTGTCGGGTTCATTCCCTTTGCCGACCGAATCGTCGTGCTTGAGCGCGAGAACGCGCTGCCTCGAATCGTGGTGTCAAACTACGATCAGGACGAGTCTTACGAAATTGAGTTCGATGAAGGTGCGTACTATCTTGGATTGCGATCCGGGTTCGAGTTTGACACCGAATCAGTACGCTATACCTACGAGTCGCCGTCGACCCCGGAGCAAACGTTCGACTTCAATATGACAACCAGGGAGCGTGAACTAAGGAAGACCCAGGAAATACCCAGCGGCCACAATCCCCACAAGTACGTCGTTGAGCGGCTGTTCGTCACGGCTCACGACCGCGCCGAGATTCCGGTTACGGTACTGCGGCTCAAGACGACAGAGATTGACGGTAATGCGCCGTTGCTTCTTCATGGATACGGCAGCTACGGCTACACGACGGAGGCCTGGTTCAATAGCAGCATACTCTCTCTCGTGGATCGCGGTGTCGTTTATGCGGTGGCCCATATTCGTGGCGGTTCGGCAAAAGGCCGCCAGTGGTATCTGGATGGCAAGTACGAGAAAAAGGTCAACTCGTTCAAGGACTTTGCGCGATCGGCCGAGGAACTGCAGGAGCGCGGCTATGGCCGTAAAGGCGAGACCGTAATCTACGGCGGTTCCGCCGGTGGTCTGCTCGTTGGGGCGACGGTGAACCTTCGGCCCGATCTGTTTTCGGGCGTCATAGCCGCAGTGCCATTTGTCGATGTGTTGAACACGATCTCCGATGCCAGCCTGCCGCTGACTCCGCCAGAGTGGGTTGAGTGGGGCGATCCGATCAATGATCCCGAGGCATACGAAACTATTGCAGCGTACTCACCCTACGACAACATTCGTTCAGACATCGAGTATCCGCCAATACTCGCTACGGCCGGGCTTACCGACTACCGCGTAACCTATTGGGAACCCGCAAAATGGGTCGCTCGCCTGCGCGATGAAGCCGACGGGGGGCCGTTCTTCATGAAGACGAACATGGATGCGGGCCACGCAGGCTCGGCCGCGCGGTTCGAGAGGTTGAAGGAACGCGCTCATGATTACGCGTTTGCGTTGCGAGTACTGGGTTTGACAGAAGCTGTGCCAATCAGTCACCAGTGACCGCTTCTCTAATCGGGCATTGAAGTCAAGCTCCCAGGGTTTGTAGTATTGTTTTGGTCGCGTTCTGGCGTGGGTCACGCTTCTCTACGCAGTCGGCACTGGTGTTATCCAGCCGCATGCAAGCATTGGTCAGACGGAGTGGAGGGCCATGCTTTTGGGCGTGCTCTCGGGCACAGCGGTCAGTTACGGCCTCATCCAGACCACGTCCACGTCAGGACGCTTCCTTTGGGGTGGGGCGAGTCGTTATTTCATGACCTGACTCCCTTCATGCCCCATTGGAACTGAGTCTCTTCGATCCACAGCCGGTGCAGGATAACCGCGAGTTTTCTGGCGACGGCAACGACGGCCTTTTTGTGACCGCGGTTTTTCTTGATCTTCATTCCCCAGGCCTTGAGCGACGACCAGCGACTACTGCGTGTGAGGATCGAGTTGGCAGCCACGTACAGGGTACGGCGCACCTCGGCATCACCGGCTTTGGAGATACGACCTTCGATGTCCATTTCTCCAGACTGCTGTCGCCGGGGCGTCAGGCCGAAGTGTGCAGCCACGGTCCGTGAACGCTTAAAGCGGGACGGGTCGTCGACGCCGGCTTTGTAAGTCAGCGCTGTAATGGGGCCGACGCCCGGTGCTGTCATCAAGAGCTCGCAGACCGAGTCTCCACGAGCAAGACGGTGCGTTCGGTTCTCGAGCACACGGAAGGTTTTGTAGAGTTCCAGCCTGGCATCAAGCATTGGCAGCAGCGCGTGAGAGAGCTTCTCGTCCGCTTCGATGATGGCGCGCACCGCTTTATCGAATGATCCATGCCAGAGCTTCGGCGGGAGTTTAATGCCAAAGATCTTGAACAGCCCGCGGATCTCATTCTCGATGTCGATACACTTATCGAGAACTGTCCGGCGACTGGTGAGCAGCATGCGGATGTGGTGGCTCTCCATGCTCTTGATGTGCACCTGGCGGTACCAGCCACTGCGCAACAGCTGGGCGATGCCACGCGCATCATGCTTGTCTGTCTTGTTGCGCATCGCAGAGAGCGCCGCTTTGACCTGCTGCGCCTCCATACAGACAACATCAAAGTCAGCCGCCTGCAGGCCATAGGTCAGATACTGCGCCAGTGTGCCGGACTCAAGGCCAACCAGGTCGATGTGGCACTCAAGCTCATCAAGGTAGGCGATGATCTCCTGAACGTCCGACGACAGTTTCGACTCGGCAACGCATTCACCGTCGTCGTCGACAACACAGATGTTCACAGAGCGCAGTGATACGTCAATTCCGGCATAGATAGTCATGGCAATCTCCCT
>JBHHXS010000384.1:0-2611 GCA_046757145.1 Phycisphaerae bacterium
GACTGGAATGGGTGGCCGGTTTACGCCGGAATCAGTGGCCGAATTGCCGCGGAATGAAGAGGGGCTTATGCGGTCGTGCGCGAGCATGCCGCATAAGACCGATTGGGCTAAGCCGCTGGTCGGCGAGCGGGTCGCTATGGGATTTGTAAAGCAGTCGGAGCTGTGATTGGCGATGGCGATACACGCGAGGCGGTGGGTTGCGTCATCTCGGACGAGCGCAAGTCATCGTAGTTGGCACGTTCTCGCATATCAGGGTCTGGCGAGGGAGGCGACGCGGCAATACCGCACCGCTGCTCGCTACGGAGCAGAAGCACTCGGTGGTCTTCGTCTGTAACGTCGGCGTTCATGATGCAGGAGGACCGGTCGCGTGAAGGTCCGGAAGACTCGCAGGCGCCACCGCTCTCAGCCTGCGCAGTCGACCGATTCGACACTGCGGGCATTGCAGGATATCGATGCCAGAGCGGCGCAGCATCAGCTCTGCCGCTGATTCCTTCGCAGGCGGCTCAGGCGCAGGCTGAGCCAGGACGGCGCGGCACGTTGAGAGCTTCTCGGCTCGACACCGATTGGCGTTCAGCCCGAAGTGACGTATACGCATGAATCCCTGGGGCAGCACGTGGAGGAGGAATCGGCGGATGAACTCATCGACCGAGAGGGTCAGCGTTCTGGAGCGGTTGGCGCGCCGGTAATCGCGGTAACGGAAACGGACTTCTGCGTTGCGCAACGCAATGAGGCGATGGTTGCTGATGGCGATACGGTGAGTGTAGCGCCCGAGGTAGTCCAACACTCGCTCGGGGCCGGCAAAAGGACGCTTGGCGTAGACGACCCAATCGCTGGCCCGTAACTGGGAGAGGAACGAGTCGAAGCTCTGCGGGAGCGCCAGCTTGCTTGTGGAGCCGGCGAAGTTGAGCTCGTCGCGCTCGAACAGCCGTCTCAAGCCTGCGAGGTATTTGCCGCGGAACACGCGCGAGAGCGCCCGCACGGGGAAGAGGAACCCTCGCTTTGCCGGGAGCCAGCGCAGGGCGTCGGGTGAAAGCGCACCGCCGGTCACGATGCAATGCACATGGATGTGTTGTCCGAGGTTTTGCCCCCAGGTGTGCAGTACCGCGGTGAAGCCGAGTTCCCCGCCGAGCCAACGCGGGTTGGCGGCGAAGTCATGTAAGGTCTGCGCAGCGGCCTGGAACAGCAAATTGTAGATCTGCCGAGGATTGCCCTGGGCCAGGGCGTTGAGGTCATGGGGCAGGGTGAACACGACATGGAAGTACTGCTCGATGGCCAGCAGCTCGGCCTGCCGGGCTTCGACCCAGCGCTCCTTGGCCACGGTCTGGCACTTCGGGCAGTGCCGATTACCGCACGAGTGATAGTGCACGACGCGGGCGCCGCAGGCGTCGCAGACCTCGATGTGACCGCCGAGCGCGGGCGTTCGACACGCTTCGATCGCCCGCATTGCACGGTGCTGCTGCCCGCTGAGTCGATGCGCAGCGCGGAACGCTGCGCCGCGTGCGCGGAAGATCTCAGCGACGTCGAGGCGACGCCCGGCTCGTGCGCTGCACGCAACCGGGGGTACCACGGCTCATCCGCCCGGCGATGTCTCCTGCGCTAACGTTTCCTCCAGCAGGTCCAGCGGTGACTCGGTTGCCATCAACCGTCGCTGGGTCAGATGGAAATAGCGCATCGTGGTACGCAAAGAGCTGTGCCCGAGCAAGCGCTGGATGGTGTACAGATCGGTACCGGCTTCGAGCAAATGTGTGGCGAAGGCATGGCGCAGCAGATGGATCCCGCCACGCTTGTCGACGCCGGCGCGCGCCTTCGCGAGTTGAAAGACCTGACCCGCGGAGTGGCGAGACAACGGCCCGGCTGCGCGCTGCCCGGGAAAAAGCCACGTCTGCGGCCGGTAAGCGCTCCAGTACTCGCGCAGTTGCGACAACAACCGCTTTGACAGCAGCGCATAGCGGTCCTTCGCACCCTTGCCTTGCTCGATGCGCAGCGTCAGCCGATCGCTATCGATGTCGCTGACCTTCAGGTGTACCACCTCACTCACCCGTAGCCCCGCCGCGTAGGTGGTCTTGAGCAGCGTACAGTGCTTGAGATTCGTCGTCACCTGAAACACACGCAGCACCTCTTCACGGCTGAGAATCTCCGGCAACTTCGAGGGTTCGCGAGCACAGGGCAGTCGAAACGACGTCCGCTCCCAGCCCAGGGTCTCGTGATAAAAGAACCGCAACCCGAACAGCACGCGATTACAGCTCATCGCTGCCATCCCACGGTCCTGGTACAGGTGCAGCAGATAGCGCTGCACGTCCTGGCTGCCGAGTCCAGCGGGGCTTCGACCGTGGAACTTCGCCAAATCGGCGACAGCGTGCACATAAGCTTGCTGCGTCGACTTCGCCAGGCCACGCAGCACCATATCGTCTATCATCTTCTTACGCAGTGGGGTCATGATGGGCTCCTCTGTTGTATGCCTCAGAGGGTCGGTCCTGGCCGGGACCGGCCCTCTCTACAACAGATAGCCCAACTTCAGTCGGTTATACGCGGTACACCCCACCGCGAAGCGGTTTAGTCGTGTGCCCAGCATGTTTGGCAGCTGAGGGGTGAAAGTCCCCTATCCAACCCG
>JBHHXS010000385.1:0-2580 GCA_046757145.1 Phycisphaerae bacterium
CTCCCAAACGCAGCGCCTGCACCGCCCGCGGACCAGCTCCCCACGTCAACATCGTTCTGACGAACTCGGGGCTCGACGGTTCCTTTGGGCGCGTCGCCCGCACAAGGTCGACCGCATGGCGCACCACGTCAGGTGCCGCGGGCACACGCCTCACCAGTTGCTGAAAGCGCACGACGTCGGCAGCGGAGATGATATGCTGAATGCTGGGCTCTGTTGCTCCGGTTGTGCTCTCGGCGATCATACATTCCTGTTCGTACGGGGGATAGCCTATGAAGATCTTGAAGAGGAAGCGATCCTGTTGTGCCTCGGGCAGCGGGTATGTGCCTTCCTGCTCAATTGGATTCTGTGTGGCCAGCACGAAGAAGGGCAGCGGGAGATCGTGGCGCTGCCTGCCAACCGTCACATGCTTCTCCTGCATGGCTTCCAGTAAGGCTGCCTGTGTCTTCGGTGGCGTTCTGTTGATCTCGTCGGCGAGAATGACGTTCCCGAAGACAGGCCCGGGTAAGAACTTGAACTGGCGGCTGCCGGTGGTCCTGTCTTCATGGATCACCTCGGTCCCGGTGATATCCGAAGGCATCAAATCCGGTGTGAACTGTATTCGGCTGAACGAAAGGGCAAGGCACCGCGCCAGGGATGAGATCATGAGCGTTTTTGCAAGCCCGGGTACCCCCTCGAGGATGCAATGCCCGTTGGCGAACAGAGCAATCAGTAGTTGTTCGACGACGTCATCCTGCCCGATTATGACGTGGCCAAGCTCTGCGCGCAGGCGATTGTAACATTCCCGGAGCTGCTCGGACGTCTCAACGTCAGCGCCGGAGCCGTTCGCGGAGGGGCAATCCGCGTCCGTGCACGGACTGATATTCGCAGCATCCGGTTGCGATGTCTCCTGCGATTCGTCCGGCGGTGTGCTCTCACTTTGGCCTTCGTGCATTTCGTCACCTTTGCATGAGTGGTAGCTGGTTGTAGGGCAACTGAAGGATGATCAACGCGACCGCTGTGCCGTAGATATCACCCACATTGTCCCCCCACCAGGAACCGTCCTGCCGCTGTCGCGCGAGCAGGTAGTCGCGGCGTTTCTCGAAGTACTCATTCCAAAACGGATCCGTGCCGATGTACAGCGCCTGAGCGTAGTACAAATGGGCGTAGAAATCATGCCCTCGGTAGGCTGCGTCGGGGCTAAGGGTGTTCTTGCAATGTTCCAGGGCCTTGGACGCCCTGGGATTATCGTACTCGCCCGCGTTGTACCAGCAGCACACCGCTGCCGCCGACAATGGCGGTCGGGAGCCCCCGGGCGTCCCCGCCCGGTAGCGTATGCCGCCGTCGCTGTTTTGAGCCATGGCCAGGTATTCCATGGCACCGTCTATGACCTCCCTTGGAACCTCCACTCCGGCGTTGCGGCAAGAGCGCAGCGCCTGCACCTGGGTGATGGTGACCGAGCCCTCGTCTCCCCCAGAGGACGGACCGTATATCCACCCACCCAGCGGGCTCTGCGCGCGCGCCGTGAGACGCACGGCACGGTTCAGCACTTCGTGAATCTGCCTGGCGCGGGTGATGTCCTCCGTCATGCCGTAGAGCTGACCGAAGAACAGCATTGAGAATCCATGCCCGTACATCGGACGGGCTTCCATATCGCTGTTGGCGATAAGCCCATCCGGACGCGCAGCCCGCATGAGGTACCTGGCGGCGCGGTCTACATTCGGGGCATAGCGCCCCTGAGTAGTGGAGTTCCAGTCCATCAGCAAGGCCAATCCCGCCAATGCAGTCATTGCCACCGGATAGCCCCCGTAGGCTCCTCGGTTCGACCACGATCCCTGTCTGTCCTGTGTGCGTGCCAGGTAGGCAAGCCCCGCGTCGATCGCCCGCTTCGTCTCCGGCGTGATACCCTCCGGTAAGTCGCGGCTGTCAACGGGCTGAGCGGCAGCGGACCCCCAGGATGCCAGCAGAGCCAAGCACGCGATGCAGGCCGCCTTGCCCACGTCTGCAACGCACGTGTTCACGCCCAAAGTCACATCCCATTCCCCGTGCCGGGGCCCAGCGGCTCCGTCGAAAACGCGTGCGCTCCATGCGTCGTCCCTACCAGAACGCGCCCCGGATAAACCACCAGGTCTCCGTTGAACCGTGCCATAGCGTCGGTAAACGGCACAACAACGCTGGTCCCAACGTTCTCGCCGGTGCGCACGTTGATAAAGCAGACCTGTGACGCTTCTCGTGGCCCGCCGCGTGGAAACTCATTGCGCACCACCGTAGGCAGCGTTCCTCCGATCATACGCAGCGGCGTTGCGCCCATCGCGGGCGCCAGTGCCGAGCGCTTCCATAGTACCGCCCCGCTCTCCAACTCAAGCCCCGCCAGCTCCGGTGGAGCAGATGTGTTCTGCTCCCCCAGGTATTTGACTACGAGTGTACCCTCGGCAAGTACCGCGTCGAAGACAAAATGCGCGCCCGGGACGCGCGAGCTGAATGTTGTCCGTCCGGTGGTTGCATCTAGAAGTCTAACGTCGCCGCCGAGCAGACCAACGCCTATGTATCCCTCATCGGGTTTGAACAACTGGACAAGGGGTTTATCCAACGTCAAATGCCAAA
>JBHHXS010000386.1:0-2568 GCA_046757145.1 Phycisphaerae bacterium
AGAAGTCCAACCGAGTGCTACATCCGTAGCACCGGTGTTGAAGGTCAACTCATTGGCAGTGAGTGACATCTCAACATCAGGATTGATCTTGAAGTCCAATTTTCCGGAGGTGCCCCACTCAAGAGTTGTACTGCCCAGACCCAGAAGTGTGTCCTTTATAGTTACAGCACCCGCTCCACCAAAGGAGACAATAGTAGACCCTCCGGTTTCCGCTTCGATTGTGAGAGTCTTAACACTATTCTTATATTTCAAACCAGCTACGGTTCCACTCAGATAGAACCACGTATCGTCCGGTATGGTAATTTTGTCCTGAAATACGTTCGCATTCGCGAGCTTCGCATACCCCGTATCCGCAACCCCGCCGAGCTTACCTGAATCCTCGGCCTTGAGATTCGCAACCTCGGTAGTACTTGCAACGATGAACGGAGGCGTACCGTCGGCAACGTCGGATTCTAGCTGCTTGGCGGTTATCTTAAATGCGCCCGCATCCCAATCGGCGGCCAACTCCCTTTTCCCCGTCGATGTCAGAGGCGGGTCGCTCGCGAATTCCTGGAATGCAGGATGCTGAGTCAAAGGCCCAGATTGCGTTCGACGAATCTCCAAATCGGTGGGCGGATATGGAAATAGAATAATCTGTATGTCCTCAGACGGCTTCACGCCGCCATATACAGCACGACGCACATAGCAGTTCTGGTCCGGAACATCCGCCATAGTGAACACGCCGCGAGCGTCGGTGGTAGCACGCTGGTACACCTCGTTCATCGAGTTCGAGTTCAACAACTCCATCACGATGTCCGACATGGGATTGTGGCCCTTACTGTCTAATACGATACCGCTCAGCGTGAAAGCCATAACACTACCTCAACACGATGGACGCCCCGGAGTAAGTCCCCGCCGCACCGGCGTTGCTGAATTGCACCTTATACAATTTGCCGACGGTCAGCGTAAACCCAACCGACTCGATGGATTGCATCGCTGGGTTCGACGTAGCAACCGACGCACCACCCACGGGACCAATCTCGTTGCCGTTGGAATCCACCTCTATGAGCCGGGCGAACGCCTGAGAGCCGCCGGGACCGCCCGCGATGCTGGCAACGAGAAACGCCGTCGAGTCCCCGGCGAAGTGCTTGTAGACCCGGCCCTTTGTGAACCAGCCCGTCGCCTGAGTCGTGAACACGAAGTTGGTTGTGGCGGTGACGTTGACGTTCGCGGTCGTCACCGGCGACCGTGTGACGTGTTCGCTGTCCGTTGCGGTCACGTTCACATTCGCCGAAGCATCCCGCGTAAACAATACCGGTCCGATGACATGGCTGAAGTCGTCGGTTGCCGTCACGTTCACGGTGCCGGAGGTATCCCGCGAGAACGCTGAGGAGCTATTGTTGGCCGCCGTTGTATTGACGTTGGCATTCGAGACGCGAGTCCACGCCGTAAACTGAGTCACCTTGACGAACACATTGGTCGCCGTTACGTTAACGTTCGACGAACCCACTCCAATACGCTTGTCGGGCAAGTTCCAGTTCTCGCCGGTCACAATGCCCGTCACGTTCACCGAGCCCGATGATATATCCCTGAACGCCTGAAAGTGATTCGTCCCCGCTGCAACATTGACGGTCGCCGAGGTAACACGAATCCACATCTTGGGCACAATCGGGTGGAAGAAGTCGTTGGTAGACGTCACGTTGACATTCGCATCGGATACGCGTATGCCTGACAGAACGGCGTTATTCGTCGCCGTGACGTTGACATTCGCATCCGACACGCGCGACCACTGAAACGGAAAATCAAACCAGAAGAAATCATCCGTCGCGGTCGCGGCCTCGGTGACGCCGACGATCGTCGGTTCGGCGGACGCGTGCTTGCCGGTCGTTGCGGAATTGGCGGCGGCGAGCTGGGTGGGGCTGACAATCTCGTCTTTGTCGAACATCGTGTCGCCGGGGTCCGTGATCTGCAGCTTATTGAGCATCTGGCACACTACGATCTCGCAGTGCCGGTCGTCGAGGCGCACGCCCTGGGGACGGTACACGCGGTGAATCTCTGCAAGGAGGTAGTCAGCGGCAGCAATAGTGCCCTGCGCCCGCACCATGTCATCGAGTTGCTGTCGCAATTCAGATTCTTCTTCGCCGGGCGGTCTTCCCGCCTCGAACAGTTCATCCAGGCGCGGCATGCCACCTACGATGGACTGGTCCCTGCCCCGCTTGGCCTCGTGGCCCAGCATGGTGGGCACGGCGAAGACGAATGTCCGCATGGTCAGTTGCGTCATCGGCTCGCCAATGGACTGGGCTGCAACGACGCCGGCGGCCAGACCAGGTGTGGCGAGTTGTCCGGTGCTCAGATCGATCCCGTAGCACTTGGCGCAGACACCTGCTTTCGCTTCACACATGAGCGGCGAACGGATCGTGACCGACTCGAGGCCGCTGGCGGAGATCTGGTTAGCGACTTCCCGGGAGATGATCTGGCCGCAGCGCAGGATCGGTTGGCTGGCGCCGGGTAGTGTCACATCGTCGCCGACGGTGCGACCGCCAATACGCTCGGCTAACGGCACGATTTCCAGTCCATCGTTACGGACTG
>JBHHXS010000387.1:0-2550 GCA_046757145.1 Phycisphaerae bacterium
TAGTAAAAGACTTACAAATGGAGGCGGGGGGAATCGAACCCCCGTCCCGCGACGGCTTCGTGCGTGCTTCTACGTGCGTAGTCGATCTTGCATGTTTCGGGTTCGATGGTGTCATGATCGACGGACTCCATCGCTCCCTAGCCCGACTAGTTGTTCGCCGAAGCACTGTCAGGCATCGTGCACCGGCTAGCCCGCTGTCGGCGCTCCACAGAATAGCGGGCGTCTCCCGCGGAACGGGCTACCCCGTTTTAGGCAGCCATGGCATACGAGTAGTTGCCATGTAAAAGGTGTTGCCAGGTGTTTAACGAGGCCCCCTGACAACCTCGGCACGCCACACTCACGTCTGCTCGCCCGGTCTAATCCATTCGCCCCCGGGTTGTACACGCATCGCTGAACACGCATCAACCAATGCAATGACGATCCAATCCAGACACTAGAATCCTAGGCGATGTGCTCCGGAAAGACAAACCCGCCGGCTTGGGCCGGTGAGTATTGCCCTTTGCGAGGGTTAGGCGACGCCCTTACGCTGCATGCAACTGTAGCAAGCTGCGCGCACCCTGGCATTCGGGCTATGCGTCGGGACGGTGCAACAGTTGGCAGGATAGCGGCGGAGTTGATGTGGAAGGGGATACCTACCAAGACCTCGAAGGCCGGAAAGTCGGCCCTACGGACGCATCAGGCTGTGGCGAGAATCCTCAGTCGGATCGGGCAAGACGCCTGCGAAAACCGTTGATTCCGTCGCCGGCGGATTCTATACTGCGTTCTGTCCAGCTTCTTGGGTTGTTTGACAATTCCACGTGGAGGGAAGCCATGAACGTCACATTCACATATCTACTGGTGTTGATCGCGGTGCCGGCCGCTCCCGATCCCTCGGCCTTTGGTGCATGTGGTTCCGGTGCCGGGGACTGCTGTTCGGCAAATGGAACGCCGGGGTGCAACGACCTGGGAACTGAGTGCTGCGCGATTGTGTGCGCATGCGATCCGTTCTGCTGCGAAACGGCATGGGACGAGGACTGCGCCACATTCGGCGTTCACAACTCCGGTTGTGGAGCACAACTGCTCTGCGCAGAATGCGCAGACGCGGACGGGGACGGCGTTCCGGATGCGCTCGACGCATGCTGTGCTACTCCTGCCGGGCTGACAGTCGATGCGGATGGCAGGCCGGTAGGCGACCTGGACAGTGACTGCGATGTCGACCTCGACGACTTCGCACTTTTCCAAGCCAACTTGACCGGCGTAATGGAGGAACCGGACGGCCATTGTCCGCAAAGCTGTATCGGTATCAACTGCAACGATGGCGATTCGTGTACGATCGACACCTGCGTGCTTTCCAGCTGTATACATGCACAATTACCGTGCCCGGACAATCGGTTTTGCCGTGACGGCGAATGCGTACAGTGCGTGACCGATACCGATTGCGACGATGGCTTGTATTGTACAGGCACGGAAACCTGCGATACCAGCGGATCGTGTGTCTCTGCCGGCGATCCTTGCATCAGCTTGACCTGCAATTGCCGGGGCGTGGACCAGGACGCGATCTGTGATGAGGGCGATACCGCCGCGCAGTGCTCGTGTCCGGATTGCCCGGCGATTCTCTTCACTCTGAATCAGGACACCCTTATTGGCAGTACCGGGGACGATCCGTTTGTCGCGCCGTTGGAGTTTAACCCCGGCAGTGGTACTCAGATGGCAACGCTGCAGACCGGTGACAGTGCCAACGGGCTAGCGGGCAACGACACCCTCGACGCTACATTCAACTTCCCCGGCGTGGTAGCGCCGGCAGCGTTGATCGACATCAATACGATTAATATCACTAACTTTGCAGGTGGGACGGTGACCGTGAACGGCAACAACATCGTCGGTGTGGATGTGATCAATCAGGTCAACAGCGTCGGCGACTTGGCCGTTACCAACCTGCAGGAACTTACCGATATAGGATTCACAGGCATCGCCGACCCGAACGTTGACTTGACAGTGAGTTTCGCACAGGCAAGCACTACGGGCGGCATGAACGATAGAATCACCTGCATACTTGAAGAGGCCGAAGTTGGAATCGCCAGCATCGTCACCGCCGGCTTCAACGGCTTCGAAACGGTCGACTTCGCCAGCATCGGATCGACGCCCAACCGACTGACCGCGTTGACGCAGACCACCGGGATGACGATGGCGACGGCGACGTTCACCGGTAGCGCCGATCTACAAGTCGATACGCTCCCGAACACGATTCTGATTTATAACGCCTCGGGCATGACAGGAGATCTCCAGTTGGGAAGCGGAACGGACAACACCACGTACGCCCAGTTCGCTACCGCTAATCTGATCCAGATGACCTTGGGCGACGGCGACGACCTGGTCATCTTCGAGGATACGTTCACAGCGAACGACTTCTTGAGCTCGACGCTCGATTGCCGTGGCGGGACGGACGTGGTCCAGAACTCATTCGCAGCCAGTTTCGGTGTGGCTTCGCCGCTCAGGAACTGCGAAGAAGTGCGTTTCAACGCCTCAGCGAACGGCGTTTCGGTCAATTTCAGCGGTCATACCGGCCTTACC
>JBHHXS010000388.1:0-2549 GCA_046757145.1 Phycisphaerae bacterium
CCGGATAACCCGCAAGAGACGGAGCCGATCGGACCGCGCAAATATGTCAAGAAAACTTGGTACGACGTTCAGGATCCGCCGCCGGATGGAGTGGATACCAGCCAGGTCTACAAGGCAACGGTGGACGTAGACGGCAACGAGAAGTCGATCCTGCTCTATCGGTTCGCCGATCCCTCGGCGCGACGCGCCGAGGGTATCGACATTCCCCAGCCGGTGGCGTCCATGCGGTATTCGACGCGGATAACGCAGCTGAACAAAAACGCGATCGTTCAAGGTTTGTCATATGTGAACTCGATCAATGACGACTTCTTCGGCGGATTTAAGCCGGAGACGGTTCGGTGTTCGGCGGTCACGGTATCGGAGTCGCCGGGTGTTATCGAAGGTCAAGCCATCACCGGCGTGGTATTCGATATCGGGATTGATTTCGAGATCAACTTCAACGGACATCAGCCGGTAGAATTGGCGGACACGTATATCGGTGATAACGGCACGCAGTCATTCATCACCAAGGTGGATAGCCGAGAAGCGGAGACGACCGAATACCGCTTTGCGTCACGAGTGAATTTCAACGATCTTTTGGGATTGTATCTTGTCCCGCGAGTGGGACGCGGCAGGCCGACGCGAGCATGAGTATAACGCGACAATTCCCCAGCTTCGTCGCGGGTCAAACCTGGGACGCTGTTTCTGCGCGCCAGATGCAGAATCTGGTTGAGGCGGTCAAGGCGCTGGTTAATCTCGATGTGGTGCGTGATTCGGGGTTGTCGCTCACTGCGAACGGTACCGGGTTCGTGATTGGCGAGAATGCGGTCAAGCGATACAACGTCAAGCAGCGGTTCCCGATCAAGCGCGTGGCGATCGTCGAGAGACCGGGGGACCAAGACCTCACATTGCAAGTGCGCGAGGTCGATTTTGCCGACGACCCGATTGCCACATTGGAGGAGGTGCCGGACGGCACTCGGGTGCGGGCGGCCGCGTTGATGTTCGTGGGGGAACGGTTCACTGCGTATGCTGATATCGGCGCCGTGCCGCAGGATTATAAGGGTTCCGAGGTGTTGGATGATACGCCGGGAGCCAGGATACAGGTCTATGATGCTCGAAAAAAAGGCGACAAGTGGATCGTAGACAAGAGGACGGGGAGCGGTGGCACTCGCATTGCTAAGGTGTTGGCGACCAGTGGTGCGACGATCACCGTTCAGCCTCTTAAAGAGCGCTTCGATATTGAAGGAGCGCGCATTCTTGAATCCGATGGCCCTACGGAGTTGGTGCCGGTATGGCCCAAACTGTCCGGTGCGGATTATACGTCGCACGTCGGGCCGGGTGTCGTCATTATGCTGATGCAGATAAACGACGTGTGGTATGCGTACCAGACCATCCCCCGGCGGGTGACTGCACAAACAGGGGTGCGGAGAGTGAACTGCTAATGCCGTTGTGCCTTGACGAGATGTGTTGTGCCGCGTGCTTGTATCGGGACTGTACCTGTCGCGCGCAGGGCGTGCCTTTTATGGCCGAGTGGACCGGGCACTGCGCTCCCGGTACGGACTTGGGCGGATTGATCCGCGAGGAAGTGTATGCTTCCACCCGTGAGGATGGGTGTGCGACGTGCCGCTCGCTAATCGGGTACGCCGATTGCGGGGTTTGCTGCGAACTGATCGCCACGACTCCCCCGCAATGGCGTGCTCGGTGTTCCGAGTCCTCGCATTGCCCCGGCGGTCGATGGACTGCGGATTATGTCGGTCAATTGAACAGAAACGATGATGCATCTTGTATGGATGTCGGGACCGAGGGGGCGGGGGGTGTGCATAACCCGGAATGCGGTTCGGGCGCGTGTTGCCGCGAGGCCGGATGCGAGTTTGTGCCGAACGTATGGTACGACTGTGCGCTTGATGAACCCGATGCGGCGCTGTGGGTAGGTTCGGATTGCCTGGATTGCGCGCAAGGGTGTTGCGATTTCGATGGTAATTGCACTATCAGAACAGCGCACGATTGCATCGATGCGGGGTATTGTCCGACCGGCAAGCCCCATTGCAGGCCGGGCACCTGTGAAGATGTCGTGCCGTGCTGTGAAGAAGACGGCGGCTGTCGTCTCAAAACGCCGTGCGGTTGTGCCGAGGACGGCGGCAGAGTGCGTGGCGGCGATTCATGTACCTTCCCGTGTAACCCGTGTACGCAATCATGCTGTACCCCGCGTGGCACTTGTTTTTCGCTGACGCCCGACCAATGTCGAGCGGAGTGGGAGTGGGTCGGCGCCGCCCCGCCGCCCGCTGCGTTCTATGAACCTTCAGGCCAGACCTGTTGTTCGCCGAACCCGTGCGACACGTCGCCGTGTTGCTTCAATTGCGATGATGCTACCGGCTGGTCTAGTGATTGCGACTGTGAGCTATTGACGCAATCGGCGTGTACGCGGCTCGACGGGTTTTTTCACCCGGAGCTAACATCCTGTGACGGCGGCAGGATTTGTCCCACGACGTGCTGCGATGCGGATGACGAGTGCGTCCCTAACAGCACTATAGCCGATTGTCTGGATTCCGGCGGGATGCCACTGGGGTATC
>JBHHXS010000389.1:0-2534 GCA_046757145.1 Phycisphaerae bacterium
CCGGGAATGATGGGCGACACCATGACACCCACGGGCACTCCCGCATCGCTTAGCCGGCGGATCGCTTCGAACCGTCGCGCCGGTGGCGGTGTCTGAGGCTCAAGCAGGCTGCAGACGCCGGCGTCGGAGAACGGTATGCTGATCTGGACGTAGACACCCGCCCGGGCGGCGAGCGCAGAGAGGACGTCGCTATCGCGAACTACAAGGAACCCCTTAGTCACTACGTGTGCCGGGTTGCGCCTCTCCAGACACACCTGCAGACATCGTCGAGTAAGTTTGTAAGCAGCCTCCAAAGGCTGATAGCAGTCTGTTACGCCGGAGAAATGTATGCTCTGGCCACCCCAGCCTCTTGCGCCAAGAGCCCTACGCAGCAACTCCGGGGCATTGAGCTTCACCACGATCTTAGTGTCGAAATCCGTTCCCGCACCGAAACCGAGGTACTCATGTGAGCAGCGCGCGTAGCAGTAGCTGCACGCGTGCTGACACCCGCGATAGGGATTCACCGACCAGGTATAGGGCAGATCGGGACTATCGTTGCGTGAGAGAATGGATCCTCCCAGCTCCTCGAACACCTCGACCTTGGCCTGTGGTGGAGGTTCGAGCCACTCCACGTGCTGCGAGAGGTAGGGGTTAGGCGGATTATCGATTCGGCGCAGCTTCATGCGGGCGTTCCAACGGGTTCGGCGCTGCGAGCGCGGGTGTTAGTATAGTAGGGAATTGTTAGGATGCAATGGTCGACCTATGACGGACCCGCGGACACGCCGGTCGGCTCTTATGGGGGTGCAACGGTCACGGCGGAGCGGCTGCCGTCCCAAGCCGCTAGCGCTGCTCAACCGCTTCGATATCCGTCACGCCGTTGAGATCATAGTCGCGGGCGAGCTCGCCCCGCAGGCTGGTGTTCCAGTCGGCATGGAGATCCTGGAAGAGGAAGTTCGTGCCGCCGTAATGCCTGTCGGAGAAGCGGTTCCCGTTGCGACGTCCGTCGGAGCCGGCGTAGTTGGCTTCACCCGCGTCGATGTAGCTGCAGTCGTCATCGCCTATCCCATCGCCTCGCTCGGACAGGACGTTGGCATCGCCCATCAACGGCAATCTCGGAGGGATGCGGTCGCGCTGGGCGGACCTGTCGGGGACGGCCCGGGTGCTGTCGGTGTATACACCATCCGGACCAAGGGTGTACGTGTCCCAGCTCCATACAGGCAGGTACACTCGGTAATGCCCGCTGCTCCCACCCCGATCGCCTACAGCGTCACAGATGAAGTAATCCTCCCAGCCTTGTCCCTCGACGTTACGCTGCACGGGGTAGTCGGCGGGTAGCCGTACGGGTTCGCGGTAGACGTGGGCGAATATGATCTCGGCCCACCCGTACTCCACGCCTGGCGAGCTTCGGGGGTCCCCTGCCGGAAGATCCAAGTCGGGTTTGCCGGGATACCAGCGTGCCGGCGGTAAAGCGCCGTAACTGATGTTCTCGTACGTTGCGATGGCGTTCCCAATCTCCTTGAGCCTGGCCAGACAATGCACGCTCTTGGCCTGTTCTCGCGCGCGGCTGAGCGAAGGCAGCAGGATTGACATGAGCATGGATATGATGGAGATGACGACGAGTAGCTCAATCAGTGTGAAGGCACCCAGGCCCGCGCGACAACGCACAGAAGATCTCCGCATACATGCGCTCCGATTACTTGCAGCAGGATGCTGCGAGTGGGCGTGCTGGCAAGGGGTCGCTCTGCGAATCCACGCCAGGTTGGTGGGGCACCTCCGTCCCCCAGAGAGGCCGCCGTGTACACGCCCAGTGCGCACTACCATCCCACTGGAGAGGCACTTTATCATAGCACCACCGAGGTCCAAGTCCAAGCCCGGCGTGGCGCGGCGAGGACAAACAGCCCGGGGTCGGCGCTGGCTTAGGGGAGGAACAGATTCCCCAGCGACAGTGGGTCGTAGGCGTTGTGGAGGGCACCGGACCACGTGCTGAACTCCTTTGAGAGTCCGTCGAAACGCGTGATGTTGAAGCCCCACACGGCATGATCCGTCGCGCCGGGGGCGAAAGCGACTAGCGGCACGCGAAGCTCCGCCGTCCACCGGCCCTGCGTGGTGCGCGTGGCAACCTCGATGTCGACCGGCCAGGGTTCGCTGCGGCCGCAGGGCGGGTCGAACCGCATACCCTTCTCAATCACGTCGGCACCGCTGTACATCAACGCAATGTGGTAGAGGTCGGCTGGTGAGCGCGTACCCCCATTGGTGGGGTCGATGAGCACCTCGAGTAGCTCTCCCGCTTTGGGAATCATGTCCTCATAGAACACGTGGTTTTGCCGCGACGCAGCTGGGATGAGTTGCGGGGCGCATTCACAATTCAGGGCGATGTACAGGTTCTCCTCGTCCTTCAGCACAAAGCCGATGGTGCTCCGACGCGGCGTGACGGAGGCACCTGGGGCGACACCGCGCCCCGCACCACTGATCAGCAAGAAGTTTGACATGACGTTGGCGGACCCGAGCGGCCAATCAGAGAGGTCACCGTCCACATTAATAGGTGTCTTACGGGG
>JBHHXS010000390.1:0-2527 GCA_046757145.1 Phycisphaerae bacterium
GATACTGTCTCCTGCGCAATGCCGCACCCCGCTCCAAAAACGGAGGAAGTGCAAAGTAATAATGCAACTCTCCGAGAATGACCCCGCATGATTCAGTCTCCAGCGCGAACCAACACCCCGCTCGGCGCGCGGCTCCGCATCGGTGTCGGATCAGCGTCCTCGTCTGACGGCTCCCGAGGGAACCTAGTACTGCGTCTCATAAACAGTAACGCCGCCCTGCCCATAGCCCGAATCGCAGGGCGTACTCCCCGCGACCGAACGTATCTCCATAATGAGCGCACCCTGCCTTCGCGTAGTCCTGCAGGCTTCAAGCCTGTGACTGCGGGAATCGCGGAACTTGTGCCACACCGCGCTAGTGACGTCCGCTGTTTCACCCGCAGAGCGGCAACCGCACATTCCGGTAATGTATGGCATGATTGCCACCCAGGCCAGCCAGACGCTTGGCCATTCTGCTGCAGCGTTTCGCCGCTGGACGCAAGCAGCAACAGCCAGTAACGTACTGCCCGGCAGGCGGGATTCGTTGACTCTGCCCATCCCTCCTAGAATACCGGCGGTGTGGGGTTCGGCGAGAGCATCTCCGGCCAGGGAGCTGCCCAGAGCCCGCAGCATACCAGAGCTAGCCGCTTGCCACCGGCCAACTGGGGGGGCTATGATCACCATAAACAGTTTATGGAGGTGTTTGGTTATGCGTATCGCAATTAGCCTGATCGGAATTCTACTGCTTGTGACGGGATGCCCAGGGACTGCCAGCAGCTCCGGGGGACGAGGCGGGGGAGATGCAGCGGATCAAAACTCAGATGGCACACAGGGTGTGACCGAGCCGACGGATCCCACGCAGCCGGAGGGACCACCGCAGCCCGACGTCCAGCCGGAGCCCGACTCCCCGACGGAACCGGATACTCCGACAGAGCCCGACGTTCCTGATGAAACCGACACGCTTCCGGATCTCACCGAAGAGGTCCCTGTAGGGGCGGATTTCTTCCTGGCACTGATCAACGGCCTGCCGGACGATTGGACCGTTGTGGCCGAGGGAAGTGACAACATCAGTGTAGCATCGTTCCAGGTCGACGACGCCGGCGTCTACACAATCGAACTGACAATCTCCACCGCCGACGCCGGCGATGCCGAGGCCACCGGAATATCAATCACCGACGCCGGCTTCGAGAGATTGCCCGACCCTCTTCCGCTGATCTCGTCGGCGGTCAACCTGACGATCGATGTGACTCCTTTGATCGAACGCGATCCCCTAGCGCCCAGCTTCGCGCTCGCGGTGATCCTCGGTCCCCAATGACCGCACGCGGCGGTCGACCGGCAGGGGCAGGACGCGATAGCACCCCCGATGGATCGCGCTAACCTGGTCGGTCCCGGGGGTTGACCCTGCCCCGACCGGGGTGAGTGGGCTACGCATTGCAGGCAGCCCCTCCCTCAGCGGGTGACGGCACAAGGAGCACCGCTGGTGAAGACCCGCGCTGGCCTGCTCGTCGGTCCAGTTCTCGGCTTGCTCGTCTATGCGCTCAGTGCTTCCCACCCCGATATGGACGGCACAGTCCGTGGCCTTTCCCAATCCGGAAGGGCAGTCGCCGCCGTCGGGACGCTGATGGCTGTCCTGTGGGTGACCGAGGCACTTCCCGTTCCCGTAACGGCGCTTTTGCCTATAGCTTTGTTTCCTCTCCTGACCGGCGGCGCGATCACGGTACGAGCAGCCGCAGCCCCCTATGCACATGACCTGATTTACCTGTTCATGGGTGGATTCATGCTCGCTTCAGCAATGCAGCGATGGGATCTTCATAGGCGCATCGCCCTTCGCACGGTTTCGCTCATCGGCCCGCGCCCCCCTGCTATCATCGCTGGATTCATGATTGCCAGCGCTTTTTTGAGCATGTGGGTTTCGAATACGGCCACGGTTGTGATGATGCTCCCCATTGCCGTGAGCGTCGTCGACCTCGTACGCTCCGAATTGCGCAGAGGGCGGACTGACTCCCCCGTCGGTCGAGCAGTAGGGTCCGCTGTGCGGGGCGAAACCCCAGCCCAAGCCTCGGGCCTCTCCCCTGTGCGCGAAGCATCAGAGGTAAGCCCGGGCGGTCTCGCGGATGGCGGCGAGAGCCAACCGTTCAACTTCGCCATCTGCCTGATGCTTGCCACCGCCTACGCGGCATCCATCGGCGGCATTGCGACGCTTATAGGCACGCCCCCAAACCTTCTGCTCGCGGCGTTCCTGAGCACGGAGTACGGCATCGAAATCTCGTTTGTCAGATGGCTGGGCGTCGGGCTCCCGCTTGTTGTGCTGTTCCTTCCAATTACCTGGCTGCTGCTCACGAAGGTAATCTACCCCATCCGCTTGCCAACGATTCCGGGGGAGCGCAGCTTCATCCGAGACGAGCTTCACAAGCTAGGACCGATGTCCCGCGGTGAATGGATGGTACTGATCGTTTTCCTTCTTACGGCCGCTGCGTGGATCACCCGGCCGGCACTCATCAAGCTGACGCTGCCCGGTGACGTAAAACCACTGGCGGGCCTGAGTGACGCC
>JBHHXS010000391.1:0-2475 GCA_046757145.1 Phycisphaerae bacterium
CCGTAGCTGGGTGCGAGACGCATGCCACACCATCCCTAGGCGAGGGAAGGATGGCAGACTTGGTCACGACCATATCGGCCTGTGGGTCGTACTCAACGATCTCATCAAGCCGGCCCGTTTCGCCCCACCCCCCGAAGCAGTAGATCTTCTGCGTGGCGGAGCCAGCGGCACAGCCCAGATTCGTTCTCGGGCTAGGAAGGTTGGCGGACTTGGTGACGAGCGCATCGGTACCAGGAGTGTACTCAACGACTTGGTCCAGCGGCCCCGTGGCGTCAGACCCGCCGATACAATAGATCCTGCCCGTGGCGGGGTCTATGGCACAACCCAAGAAGAGCGACGGCGAAGGGAGCACCGCGGATTTGGTGACGAGCGTATCGGTCCCCAGGTCATACTCAACGATTTCGTCCAGTTGCGTGCCATCATACCCTTCGAAGCAATAGATCTTACCCGTGGCGGTGTCACCGGCACAGGCCAACCCTTGCCTCCCCGAAGGCAGCACAGCGGACTTCGCGACGAGCGTATCGGTGGGCGGGTCGTATTCAACGATCTCATCAAGGTTGCTCGTTCCATCCCACCCGCCAAAGCAGTAGATCGTCTGCGTGGCGGAGGCGGCGGCACACGCCAGTTGACCCCTCGGCGTAGGAAGCGTGGCGTACCTAGTGACGACCGTCTGGCCGGCTGGGATAGGCCCCGGGGTCCCGATGCCGACGCTGCCGGCGGTGTAGAAGATGTCACTGCCAGCCTGGGTCCAAGGGGCTGCCGTTGCAGACGTTGTTTGCATGCTTCCGTCGGGGAACTTGATACCGTCCACGCCGGGAGTGCCGGCGATCTCCAATCTGGCGGTGGGGGTCGACGTTCCGATCCCGACGTTGTCGTTGGCGTCCACATTCAGCGCGGTTGGTCCGCCTACGCCGGTCGATGCGCGGATGGAATGCGGGGCCGGTGCCAGCTTCTGGCGGGAAGTGAGCGTGCTGAAGGGGGGGCTCGCCTCCCAGGCCGTCCCACGCGGGGCAGCGCACTTCGATCTCAAGCCAGCGAGCCTCACCGGTGATGGCACCTGGTCCGAAGTCAAGCTCCACGGCGAACCGTCCACCGATGGGCGTCTCCGTGCGGCTTAACGGTGCACCAATCCGCGTGCCAACCGTGGCCGCGTCCCACAGGGTGAACTCGAAGTCACACGCTTCGCTGACCAGCTCGTCGTTAAGAACGAGCTCGCCCTGGTAGACAAACCCCGTGCCAAGACTCTCCGCACGGGTCACAGCTCCTACCATGACTGTCGTTACAACAATGATCCGCTCGACCGTTCTGAACGATCTCATCTGTTTAACCTCCTCATCACCAAACGACTGACTTGACACTGTCGGACCGACGCGCGTCGTCCCGGGCAGCCACGCGGCCTATACGACCGTGCGCGATTGCACAAGACCGATCCGAGCCCGGAGCGCGAGCGACGGGTACAACGTCAGAATCCGAGCCCGGAGCGCGAGCGACGGGTTGAGAGGCCGCAACGTCGCGCGCAGGTCGACACACTCCTGCGCCGGTGACGCGTCGACCGATCCAGCCGTCCAGGACGTACCAGACAACCCCGCGCTGGCGCTTGCGGCTCGAATAACTACTGCATGTTTGCGCGCCGTAATACTTGACGCATTCGACGGGGCGAACGGTGACCGTTGATGCGGCGACATCCCACACTCCGGTTCTCGCCCGTCTGAAACAGCTTGAGTATAGCAGTGCTGTCGAGCCGATACAAGAGAACAACTCCCGCTTCTCCGGTCACGGACCCACGTCTGTAACGTGGATGGACTCTTGATCCCAGTCCCAAGCGCGAGCGACGGGCCGCAGCGCCGGAACGTCACGTAAAGTGTTGGCATCCGAGCCCGGAGCGCGAGCGACGGGTTGAAACACCGCAAGGTCGTGCACAGGTCGAAATATCCCTGGGCCCGGTGCGCGTTGAAACATGCCGGAACCGCATACGGATTGGAATACGTCGGCGCAGAACACGGTATGAAACTCTCCGCCGCCCCATACACATCTAACGATCCCAACACCCATAACGCGCGGAGCAACCCCGCGCTGGCGCTTGGGGCTCGGATCAATAACCCCATACGCCTTGCGAACGCCGAGTCCTTGCAGGTTTCCGTGTACCCGTTGACTTGAAACGAACCCGCCGACGCCCGTCGCGGTGCTCCCTATCGAGCGCACCACGGCCCGCGGCCCCACTCTCAACGCGCACGCCGCTTTCGGCCAGTGCGCCTACAGCATAACTGGGACGTGCGATCCTACCGATCCACTGCACCGCTTCGGCTACGCTGGGGAGTGGAGCTATCAAGCCCCGACTTCCGACACGCCCAGCAACCCCTACGTCTTCTCGCGCTTCTCCCCACGTAGCCGCGTGTGGGCCCTCCGCAGGAGGCGACACTCTACGGGCATTGGGCGGGGGTCATGTTGCCGGGGTCGGAGGTCCAGGGGTCGCCG
>JBHHXS010000392.1:0-2462 GCA_046757145.1 Phycisphaerae bacterium
GCCCCTGTGCTAACTGCTTGTTGACCACTGAGGAGCTGGTTATGATCGTTATCGTAGGCAGCGGGTAGGGGGATCCCAGGCCGGTGGACATGCAGAAACCGACGGTTTACCTGGAAACCATGGGGTGCCAGATGAACGTGCTCGACAGCGAGCTCGTGCTGGGCCAGTTGCGCGCCCGCGGATACGAGCCGACGTTGGACATGGCCAAGGCTGATGTGGTCCTGCTCAACACCTGCAGCGTGCGCGATCATGCCGAGCAGAAAGCCCTCTCGCGTCTGGGTGCGCTGCGCAAACCCAAGAACGCCCAACCGGACATGGTTATTGGCGTGATCGGGTGCATGGCGGAGCGCGACCCTGGCGGCATCTTCTGCAAAATGCCGCACGTCGACCTGGTGTGCGGCCCCGGCGAACTGAACAAGGTGCCGGCACTAATAGAAGAAGTGCAGGCTGGCAAGACACGGGCTGTAGCACTGGCCCGGTCTATGTCCCGAAAGAACACGCCTCTCCAACGAGCACTCGAGTTTGATTCCGTCGAGGCTCTCGACAGGTCGCGTGGCCAGGCTATGGAGGGCCCGGCGCTTCAGGCCTACATCCGCGTTCAGAGGGGATGCGACAAATTCTGCACCTTCTGCGTTGTACCTTTCACGCGTGGGCCTGAGCGGAGTCGCCCGCCAGCACAAATCGTTGAGGAGGCTAAGATGCTGGCGGACCGCGGTGTCGTCGAGGTGACCCTTATAGGGCAAACCGTCAACAGCTACGTCCACACCGACGCCGGGCGAACAGTGGGGCTGGCGGATCTGCTGGCAAGGGTCAGCAACGTCTCTGGAATCGAGCGCGTGCGCTTCGTGACCAACTTCCCCGGCGATTTCAAGGACGATATCTTCGAAGCAATGCGTGACGTGCCACAAGTATGCGAGTATCTGCATATCCCGGCGCAGAGCGGAAGCGATAGAATCCTAAAAGGCATGCGCCGGCAATACACCGCTGGGCAATACCTTGACCTGATAAGCCGCGCCCGCGACTATCTCCCCGAGATTGCCGTTGCAGGCGACTTCATCGTGGGATTCTGCGGTGAAACCCCCGAGGATCACAGGGCATCCATGAGACTGATCGAACAATGCCGCTTCAAGAACATCTTCGTCTTCAAGTACTCGCCACGCCCGTCCACTGTCGCCAACAAGCGAACCGACGACGTGCCCGACACGGAGAAGCGTCGGCGCAACGCGGAGCTGCTGGCCCTGCAGGAACGCATCTCCGGAGAGGCGAACCGACGACTGGTAGGCACTACCGTTGAGGTTCTGGTCGAAGGTTACAGCAAGGCAGCTGTGAAGGCCCAAAAAGCGGAGCAGGCCAGGGGCGAAGAGGTCGGCTCGTACCCTGTCAATCAGTTGGTCGGACGGAGCCGCCGGGACCAGATCGTCGTCTTCCCGGGTGGACCGGAGCGGATAGGGCAGTTCGCTACCATCCGCATAACCGCAGCCACCGCGCTGACTCTCCACGGGAGAATTGTCGATGGCTCCACTTGCGGAGGGTCCTTCCTTGCGCTAGAAAGTAGATCATGAGTGCGACAACTGAAATACAGACCAAGCTCAGACCGGCACGCACACCCGCAGGCGACAGGCCGGTGCGCAAACAACCGCCGTACCACGTCATCCTTCTTGATGACGACGATCACACCTATGAGTACGTCATCGGTATGTTGCGGAAGCTCTTCGGTTATACCCGCGAGCACGCCCTACAACTGGCCACCGAGGTCGACGAAACCGGGCGAGTCATCCTGGACACCACAACGCTCGAGCGGGCGGAGTTGAAGCGCGATCAGATTCACGCATTTGGCCGCGACTGGCGAATCCCGCGTTGTCAAGGCAGCATGGGCGCGACGATAGAGCCCGCACTGAATTGAGCCCGATCACGCCATATGCCGCGCCTTGGCCCTCTCTGTACGATGCCGCATTAAGAGCGTGAGAAGATGGACGCTGCGTCATGCCCGGTAAACCCGGTGGAGAGCTTGAGCATGGTGTCGACCCGGCGCTCGGTCGTCTCCGTGACGAGCGGGACCCCCAGGCTCTTGACTCCCCGGCGCGTGCCCGGCGTCGGCGGTATTCTTCCGTGCTTGAAAGTAAGTAGCGCGCAGATCGTCTCAGCGATACCGCTGGCAGCGAGCATGTGGCCGACGTATGGTTTGAAACCGGTCGCAACGGCCTTGTCGGCTGCTCCGTTTAGAGCCTGTTTCAGGCTCGACGCCTCATAACCGTCCGACAACTGTGTGCCGGTGCCGTGAGGAACGACAAGATCGATGTCGGCGGGCGACACGGAGACCGCCTGCAACACCTGTTGTATCACTCCACGAAGCCGCTCGGCACGCACATCAGGGATGGTCTGTTTCCAGCTTTGCTGAGCGAATACGCTGCCGCGGTAGCACGCATATGTCTCAGCGCCCCTGCGGCTCGCATGTTCCGCTG
>JBHHXS010000393.1:0-2429 GCA_046757145.1 Phycisphaerae bacterium
CCCAGTGTGCGGTGCGTGACAGTTTAGGCGGCGTCGCCCAGGGTCTCCTGGCGATGGTGGTCTGGGATCCGAGCCCCAAGCGCCGGCGCGGGGTACGTGCGAGAGCACTCAACCACGTGGATTCGGAACGATTTGGGTTCGTAGGCGTCATGATGATGTACCCGTCGCTCGCGCTCCGGGCTCGGATCGCGCCCCGCCGATTCTGTCGCGGATCCCCCGGTGTGCGCACAGGAGGAAACTGCTTGACAGCCGTCTCGCGGGCGTGTTATTTTTCCGGGCTTACAACATCATTGCGTGCGCTTCGTCATTGAGGCGCCAGGGTATTCACAACGTATCCGAAATTCGAGGCACCTGGCATGATTCGTGTGAACAACCTTTCGAAAAGCTACGGCTCGTTCCGCGCGGTCGACAACATATCGTTTCATGTCGAACGGGGAGGGGTTGTCGGCTTCCTGGGCCCGAACGGTGCGGGCAAGACTACAACGCTAAGGATCCTAACATGCTATCACCCCGCAACAGCGGGGTCGGCGACTATCGCAGGCTTCGACGTCTTCAAGCAGTCAGTTGAGGTGCGCCGACGCGTGGGGTATCTCCCGGAAAGCACGCCGCTGTACCACGAGATGCGCGTGCGCGAGTACCTGCATTTTCGTGGAAAGCTGCGCGGGTTGACGTACCCCGAACGAACGCAGGCCATTAAACGCGTAGTCGATCGCTGTTGGATGGGGGAGTTCGTCGACCGCCCGATCGGACAGCTCTCGAAGGGGATGAGACAGCGTCTGGGACTGGCCGACGCGATCATGCACGATCCGGAAGTGCTCATTCTCGACGAACCCACCATCGGGCTTGATCCGACGCAAATCCGCGAGACGCGCAATCTTATTAAGGAACTGGGTGAGTGCCATACCATTTTGCTCAGCTCCCACATTCTGCACGAGGTCGAGCAGACCTGCGGTAAGACGATCATCATCGCCTCCGGCAGGATAGTCGCCTCCGGCTCACCGCAGGAGCTGCGAGATCGGTTCACCATGGGGGCCCGCGTCATCGCCGAGATGCGCGGACCACAGAACGACGTGGAGAACGGCGTTCGCTCGCTGGCCGGGGTGCAGAGCGTTGAGGCGTCCACAGCAGACGGCTGGGTACGCCTTACCGTTCAACCGGAGCCAGAGCGTGATATTCGAGAGGAACTGTACCGCCTGACCACTCAGAGCGGCTGGTCGCTAAGGGAGATACGACTCGAAGGGGCTACGCTGGAGGACTTCTTCGTGCAGGTGACGGCGGAGCAGGCGGATCGCACAGTCAAGTGATGGCGGCAGCGCGGCCGGGGGCACTTTGCTGGAAGCGGAGCGCGTGGCGGCGGGCCTTTTCGGGATGCATGGTGTTCGTTGAGATAAGTCGAGGTGCCAATGCGTAACATTACAACAATGGCCGGGCGCGAGCTCGGCGCATACTTTCTTTCCCCCATCGCGTACGCCGTGAGTGCCATGTTCTTGTTCACCTCCGGTATGGCGTTTGGGCTGGGGACGTTCGTCCCCGGGCAGGAAGCGTCGTTAAGATCGCTGTTTGAAGGTTGGATCGTCTTGATCCTCGTGGTGGTGCTCCCGATGCTTACGATGCGCTTGATGAGTGAGGAGCTGCGCAGCGGGACAATCGAGACGCTTCTGACCGTCCCAATAACGGAAGTGGAGGTTGTGCTGGGCAAGTTCCTCGGTGCCTTTGTGTTCTATATGATTCTGCTGGCGACGCTGCTTCTGTTCCCGATAATCCTGTCGTTGTTTGGCGACGTCGACGTCCTGCTGTTGGTCTGCAACTATCTCGGGCTGCTGCTTTTGGGGGCCTTGTTCCTGTCAGTGGGGCTGTTCTTCAGCACGTGGACGAAACATCAGGTGATTGCGGTGCTGTTCAGCTTCGCCCTGTTGGCTCTGATGACCTTCGCGGCTCACGCACTCGCCCTGCGCATCGAAGGATGGCCTAGGACGCTACTGCAGCAATTGTCGGTCTCAGCCCACTTCCGCGATTTTGTTCGCGGGATGCTCGACGTGAACCACGTGTTGTTCTTCCTTACTACTACGGGATTCTTCCTTTTCGCTACTATCAAGCTGTTGGAGGTAAGGCGATGGCGGTAGACAACAACGCAGCTAAACCCGCCGCGTCGGCGGTATCGACGGCACGGCGCTTCGCGATCGGCACTAATGTGGTCGTCGCCGTTCTGCTTGTCGGGGGCATCGTCGCGGTGGTCCAGGCCATCGCCTACGCGGTACCTGCGCGTTGGGATATGACCTCCTCGGGGGTTAACAGCCTGAGCGAGGGAACGGAGAATCTACTGCGCAACCTCGACCAGAACCTGCGCCTCACATCGCTGTATTTCCAGACGGACCTCGAGGAGCCCGATCAGCAGCGGTATCGGCGGGCCGTGCAGGATCTGCTTGACC
>JBHHXS010000394.1:0-2425 GCA_046757145.1 Phycisphaerae bacterium
AGGTCCGGCGCGACGAAGTCGGCCAGTGCCACCGACTCATCCACCCTGATCATCTCCAGGTTGCCCAGACCGGGCAGCGGAAGTCGAGCCGCCAGCGTGTTGGCGTCCTTGTCGATCCATGCCACGAACTCGAGGTTACCCACGGGCGATTCCATCAGCGTGGTAATCCGCTGGCCCCGCAGAGAAGTGCCTGCGTTGTGGACAGGCTCCCATTCGCCGACGGTGGTCACGGTGTCGATGGCGCGATGCTGGCACAGATCGGGAGCGTAGACCTTCATCGTGTAAGTGGTACCGGGCTTAAAGCCGCGGACAAGGCTCTCGCGCAGCATACCCCAGGTCATTAGCGAGGCGGGGTTTATCTCATAGGTTTGCGTCTGCTCCATCCCGTACTGCGTATGAACCAACGTGACTTTTCCGTCTTTGAAGGTGCCCTTCGTGGCCGTCTTCATCGTCGCCATGTCAAGCGTAGAAGTGAACTCAACAGGCGCACCGGCCAACGTTTCGAGCGTGCTCTGCTGGGTGCTGATCGTCACCGGCATATCCACTCGTCCGAGGCGCATGTGCATATCGGCAGCGGTCCGGATCATGTTCCCGTCCCGCGCGACGGTGGAGTGGTAGTACCCGGCCTTCTTGCCGCCCAGATGAACCGTCGCCCACTCGTCTATGAAACGCCCCTGGGGCGGATTGGCGACATCCACGGGATCAGCAGCGGAGCGGATAGGCAGAGAAAGCGCCGACACCCCCCAAAGCAGTGCAACACGGACGGATCGTGACATAAACGTTTTCCCTGGGGCATAGCGCCCGAATCAGGCGAATCGCCGAAGTCTGCGTCCTCAGAACTCCCGAGGCCGACAGAGGAGAATATATATATCGGACAGCCATGCAGCCAATATGTGTGTGCTCGATGACACGTCTCATACGTTCGTATAGTCGTATCATCCCATGCGACGAGGCTGACGGGCGGGCGCGTTCACGCGCGGACGGAGCGAGAGTTATCGGGCCAAGCAGAAGTTTTTAGCGTGTGTTTGGACGTTGTGGGCCAGTGGCGGGGGCGCTACACTACACTTGCCGACGGTTCCTGTGGTCCGGGCAGCTTCGATGCTGGCGTGCAGAGGAGGCGGACGGTCGTGGAGGTCGGTTTATGACCAGTGTGAAGATCGATATTGTCGGTCCGGGTGAGTACGCGCTGCTCTGCGAGCTGTACAGCAGCGTGTTCCGACCTCCCGTGGATGTGGCTTTCTTCGAGCGCCGGCTGCGGCATCACAAAGCGCTGCTCATGGTGGCGGAGTTGGATCAGCGGCCTGTGGGCTTCTCGTGCGGGTACGAGCTGAGGCCTACCACGTACTACAGCTGGCTGTATGGTGTTCTGCCCGACGCACGGCGGATGGGGATTGCATCGCAGTTGATGGAGGCTGAGCACGCATGGGCCAGGGATCACGGGTACGAGATGATCCGCTTTGAATGCTACAACCAACACCGGCCCATGCTGTTGCTGGCCATCAAGCTGGGGTACGACATCACCGGCATCCGGTGGGACTCGCGTACCGCGGAGAACCTGGTGATATTTGAGAAGCTCCTCACCGGCGCATGATGCAGCGCGTATCGGCATGCGCAGAAAGCACGGTAAGACGGCTCCATCCTCTGGTATGCCGCAGCCCCCGCGCCCGTCCCGATTGACCGCGATGTTCCCCGGGTTCGTCTTGGTGCTGGGGACGCTGGCAGTCTATGTTCCTGCTCTTGGTGCGGGGTTCGTCTGGGACGACGATGTTTACGTCACCGGCAATACGGCACTGCGGGACCTGGGAGGACTTGCACGAATCTGGTTTGATCCTGGCGCTACTCCGCAGTACTACCCGTTGGTATTCAGCTCGTTCTGGGTGGAACATCACCTGTGGGGTTCAGAGGCGTTCGGGTTTCATCTCGTCAATGTATTGCTGCACGCGCTGGGTGCGGTGCTTCTATGGAGGATTCTGTGTCGCCTCTCGGTTCCCGGCGCCTGGCTTGCTGCGGCGATCTTCGCGCTGCATCCGGTGCATGTGGAATCCGTTGCATGGATTACCGAGCGCAAGAACGTGCTGTCGGGCGTCTGCTATTTCGCCGCTTTGCTTACCTATGGCAGGTTTGCCGGTTTCGCAGGCGAACCGGCGCCTGGAGTTGGTCGGTGGCGCCTCTACTTACTTGCGCATTTGTTTTTCCTCTGCGCGTTGCTCAGCAAGACGGTAACCTGTTCGCTGCCGGGGGTGATCGTCCTGTTGACGTGGTGGCGGCGATCGCGCGTCGTCTGGCGCGATCTTATGCTGCTGGCTCCGATGTTTGTTATGGGGTGCGCCATGGGGCTGGTGACCGTGTGGATGGAGAAGACCCACGTCGGTGCGCAGGGTGCGGCATGGGAGCTCTCGCTGGTGGAACGGTTTCTACTAGCGGG
>JBHHXS010000395.1:0-2416 GCA_046757145.1 Phycisphaerae bacterium
GCAAGGGCTACAAAGTGTTTGGCCTCATCGACTATTTCACCGGGCGGTTGTTCTATAGCCCTACACAGGATCTTGCAAAACCCCTCAGCCGAGTGATTTTCTTGGCCCCGCGGGCCGTGCGAATCAGCGTTGGGGGAGAATTCGCCCTAATCCGGTGGTAGACTGACGGCTGATCGGACTACCAGTCAACCACCGGAAAGGGCGAAAGATGAAGCTGAGAGAAGAATTATCACAATACTGGCACAAGATTCAAGGGTCACTGTTCCCATGGCTGAAAGAGGAGCTGGGGGAGCTGACGGAAAAGCAGCAGAAGCTAGTGACCATCTTGGAGCTCGTGCGTGTGGAGGAGCACATCCCAGGTGGCTTTCGCTCATCCGGGCGCCCCCTCATAGAGCGCACCGCGATCGCACGAGCCTTTGTTGCCAAGATGGTCTACAACATGCCCACCACCCGCGCGTTGCTCGATCGGTTGCATTCGGATATCAAGTTGAGGCGTATCTGCGGATGGGAGAAGGCCGCACAGATTCCGAGTGAATCGACCCTGTCGCGTGCCGCGGCGGAGTTTGCAGTCACTCAGTTGCCAACGCGTGTGCATGAGGCGTTGATTGAGCGTACCCACCGTGAGCGGGTGGTGGGGCACATTTCAAGGGACGCGACCGAGATTGAGGCGCGCGAGAAACCGGCCAAGGCGGCCAAGGCGAAGACCCCGCCCGCACCGCGTAAGCGCGGTCGACCCCGCAAAGGCGAAGAGCGGGTTGAGAAGCCCACCCGATTGCAGCGCCAGGGCACGATGACGTTGCTCGAGATGGTGGCGGACTTGCCCACTGAGTGTGATGTGGGCACCAAGAAGAACAGCAAGGGCTACAAGGAAAGCTGGGTTGGTTACAAGCTGCATCTCGATGTTGCCGACGGTCAGATCCCGGTCAGTTGCCTATTGACATCGGCTTCACTTCACGACAGTCAGGTGGCCATACCATTGGCGACCATGACCGCGGAACGTACCACCAATCTTTATGATTTGATGGATTCGGCATATGACTCGCCGCTGATCAGAGAGCACAGTGCGGCGCTCGGTCATGTGCCGATCATTGACATCAATCCGCGGCGCAATACGACGCTGAAAGAAGAACTCAAAGCCGAAGCCCGACGTCGGGAGCTGATTCATTTTCAGAGCCCCGAGGACGTGCGCTACAACGAGCGCAGTACGGTCGAACGTGTCTATGGTCGACTCAAGGATGAATTCGGTGCTCGAATGGTCCGAGTCCGCGGTCATGCCAAAGTGATGTGTCATCTCATGTTCGGAGTCCTCGCGCTAACCGCCGACCAGTTGATGCGCTTCCTCGAGTAGCATACCTGCTCGCCGATTCTCGTCTCACTGGCCCAGGGACCTGGGCGCCAGCGACCTCACTCGTCCAGGCGCCACCGAAACGAGCCGTTCGGGGAGAGAATCACGCCGGGGCCGAGTTCACGACCGACTCAGCGCATCAAGAAACGCCAGTAAACACTTTTCGGTTGTTTCCCGCGCGGAGTTTTGCAAGAGGCTCTATTGGAAAATAGTTCGAGGAGATTGAAGGCGGGGTGGTGACGGTTACAAGGAGGGTCGCGTGTCGGGTTCTCGGAGGCGAGGGGTCCTCTGATCACGAACGACCAAGCGGCGGCATGGCATTGTCGGCAGAAGATGGACGTTCCTCCGGGAGGTGGGTTTGGTCGGCGGTCAGCCGATAGGTTCCGGCGTTTCCGGCAGCCACGCCTCGAGTCAGCCGGACAGGCGAAGGGGAGGCAGGTAGCCCCCGACCTGCATCGGGGCGCCACAGCCTGAGCAGAGATACGGCTGCGGTTCGGGGTGTGGACGGTCGGGCAGCAGGACGCGGAGGGCCAGTTGCACCAGGGCCAGGATCCGCCTGGCGTTGCCGTGGAGGAAGCCGTAGCTGCGCACGCGCTGCAAGCCCTTGGGCAGCACGTGCAGGGCGATGTGCCAGAGGAAGTCTGCGATCGGCAATGTGCGGTGGGCCATGCGCTTGGTCTTTGCCTCCCGATAGCGGAAGGTGACGGTCTGGCGTTGGTCATCGTAACGAACGAGGTCGCGCTCGGAGAGGACGCCCCGGTAGAGGTAGCGGGAGAGGTACTTCAGGACCGGGAGGCCGCGCCCGACGTGCTTGCAGTGCACGACCCATTTCGTTGGCAAGGACGTCGGGAGGTCAATGCCGGCGCGGACCAAGGCATCGAGCATTTTGGCGCGGAAGACCTTGGCGAGGGCGAAGCCGTTGAAGAGATACTGGCCCTCGAGCTTGCGCCACAGACGGGTTGGACCTTTGCCCTTGTCGATACCGCCTCCGGGGATCACCACATGCAGGTGCGGGTGATAGTCGAGGGGCCGGGAGTGGGTGTGGAGGACGGCGCTAAAGCCGATGTCGGC
>JBHHXS010000396.1:0-2389 GCA_046757145.1 Phycisphaerae bacterium
TCGTGCCAGGGCCTGCCGCGAACGCAAGTGGCGCTCACCATTTGAATGAAGCCTCAGCCCGGCAGCTTCAACCGTGGTGCCAAGCCTGACCGCCGCCAGCGCATCCTGCAGCATGTGGCGTTTGCGACAGTGCATGTGTACATCACCGGCGGCCACCAGAGACAAGCCGCTGCCTTTTGCCAGCCGGCGCAGCATCTGCAGATATTCTCTATCGCCTGCTTCGAGGAAAAGCTCTGCTGCAATCCAGGCGCCGGAAGGGAAGAGATCTTTGAGCCAGCGGGCATGAGACAAACGCGCTGAGAAATTTTCCGTATCGAGGCGCTTTCGTCTCGGTATCAGTAAGGCCAGGCAACCGGGCACACCCGCTTCCAGATCTGCACGGATTAGCTCGTACTCCCCTTTTCTGGCACGCCGGCGCCCGCGCGTGATGAGTGCCGAGAGCTCACCATAACCTTCCCGGTCCATTGCGAGCAGGACGATCTCCGGCCCGTCGAGCAAACTGATTTCACTGCCGACGATGAACTTGGGTTCCGCCTCACCGGCCGCGGTATGAGCCCGTACAACGCCGGCCAGGGAGCATTCATCCGTCACCGCGAGCGCGTGGTAGCCCAGTTGACGCGCATGTGCCATCAACTCTTCAGGGTGCGAGGCACCCCGCAGAAAGCTAAAGTTGGTAAGGGCATGGAGTTCGGCATAGGCCGGCAGCCTGGATTGGGTCATCGATACTGAGATCTGGGCATATAACTGTATATTTATAAGGGATATCCAATTAGCTCCATCACCCCTATATGTTGCGTCTCTCCTGTCGGGTGATTTGAGCATAGGTGACCGGCTCAGTCACCAGCGCCTGCTCGAGCATGCGGTAAAACAGCAGTCCGCGCGAGCGTGAGGTACGGCGGTTGAAGCGGAAGGTGAACTCGTCGAGGTAGTAATCGAGTTGCTCAGGACGAACCGCGCCCTGGTGGGTGCCGAGCAGCCAGCGTTTCAGTAAAGCGGCAACGCGGTGCACACCCGGCATGGTGACGTGCGCCGGATCCTCGGCGCCGAGCATCACGGTCTTGTCGCGCTGATAACCGTGCTTTTGCAGCTTGCGGTAGGCCGCCGAGCCATCGGTGCGAACCACTGAGCCCGGCTCGATGGACTCCAGCACGAACGGCAACACGGCGTTCTCGGACTTGTCCGTGACCCGCTGCAGGCGGATGCGGCCGAAGCCCTTTGGCTCCTGGATCTCGACGGCCACCATCACGATCGAACGCAGCGCCTCACGTTGCCTGGCAAGTCGTTGTTTTTGCTTCGTATCTTGAACCTTTTTGGGCGGTGAGCGGCCGAGCACGGCTTCGTCCACCTCGACGACACCGTGAAGGCGTTCGCGGCCCGGGCGGATCATGGCGCGTCGGAGACGGTGCAGCATCGCCCAGGCGGTCTGGTAGCTGCCTAGCCCCAGCACTCGCTGCAAACCCAGCGCGTTCACCCCTTGCTTCTGGTTGACGATGTACCACACCGCGGCCAGCCAACTCCTCAGTGGTGTGCGCGTCTTGTCGAACACGGTGCCGGCGGTCACCGTCGACTGGCGCCGACAGTGGCGACAGATCCAGCGGCCGCGGCTGCCCTGGAAGGCAACGCCTGCCGCACCGCAACCGGGGCAGACAAAACCTCGCTTCCAGCGGATACCTTCGAGATAATGTCGGCAGGCATCATCATTCGGAAACCAGTTCAGAAATTGATCCCAGGTTCGCGGGTAATCGCGACCTGCAACGGGCATTTTGGGCTTCTCCGGCACCACTACATCTTGTAGGATGTGGAGCTAAATAGATACCCCTTATATTTATACAGTCTATTTAGGGCTAAATCCCTCCCAAATGCAAGTTTTCTGCAGCCATCGTTAATCTCGACAAGGCTCCGAGATACTGCCAAACTCCCACTTTCCAAAAGATCAAGTTCGGTACAAAGCAAAAGGAAGGATAAATATGAGGCTAATGAAACTGCTTTCACTGGTGGCGGTTACCATGCTGATAGGCATCACTGGCCAGAGTGTCATGGCCGAAGGTGGGGTCAAACTCGGGGTCATTACCTGCTCGGTCGTTCCCGGTTCCCGCGTCAACCTGTTGATTCGCTCGACGGCTGATGTTGAATGCGAGTTTGATAATCGCGGAACGATAGAACGCTATGTCGGAGAAACCGGCATCGCGCTCGGTCTGGATCTCAGCTTCCGCAGCGACGAGAAGATGGCATTCACCGTGATAGCCGCGGCGAATGACGTACAACTCGGCGCGCACGCGCTGACCGGCAAGTATGCGGGCGGCGAAGCGACCGCAACCGCGGGTCTTGGAGTGGGTGCGAAGGTGCTGGTCGGCGGCGGTGACAACAACGTTTCGCTGCAACCACTGGC
>JBHHXS010000397.1:0-2368 GCA_046757145.1 Phycisphaerae bacterium
AGCCTCGCTGCAAACAAGGCACCATCCACTCCATGGCACGCGCGTCGCCTGCCGCCTCCGCGCCGACGACGACATCCGTGACCATGAGTTCATCCAGCTTGGGGACCAGGTCGACGATGGGACCGAGGTATCCCTCTTCATCGGAAGCTACGGTGCCCCCGCTGTCGTGGCTGGCGAACCCGACTAGGCGGTACTCCTTGAACTCGTCCCGCTCCCGTGCCTGCTGGAAGGACCGGTAGAGGCATTCCCGGCCGACCACTAGCACTCCCAGGTGCACTCGATGGATCGCCCACCATGCGCCCAGCCGAATGCCTCCACTGATCAGCACAAATGCTGTCATTGTTGCTCCGGTCGCGCGGCGGCTGACGGTCGCATACATCAGGACGTACACGACGGCATAGGTCATGGCCGTCGCTACCACCGCCGTCAGCATCAAGCGCGTTGCAATGCGCGATCTGCTCATGATCGTCTCGCGCTCGTGGAGCCCGAAGATCAGTGCGGCGATCGTCAGCATGGTGGTGAACACAACGATTGCGGGCAACAGCCCGATGTGGGGGGTGGCCAGCAACTCCGGAGGGGGATAGAGCTTATAGGCGAACCACAGAGCTCCCGAGAGGATCAGCGCATCAAGAAGCATCCATGTTGAGACGGGAAGGCCGACCAGCATCCGCGGTATAAGACACCGCCTGGAACGGCGCAGGGCGCCGGCACGCTTATGGCCCGTGAACGAGCCGTCCTGTATGAATCCGCCCAGCGCGGGGGCTGCTAGGGTTGGACCATTAGCACCGATGACAATGCGGGCAGGCATAAACGGTAGCATTCCTCCGATCCGCATTGTCCATCGGAAAACGACGCAGCGGAGGTAAGTTATCGGCGCGGGTACGTGGGTGACACACATCCCGTGTCCAAACAAGGCCTGTTCGAGGGCCTCGTCCGCACAGGGAACACCGCCCTCGCGTCCACGGTATGTTGGCCGAACGAGTCGCAGCGCACCATGCAGGTGGCCGGACACGGCCGATAACGCACTGCCGCGAGGCGGACTCGACCTGTCGTTCCTTTTTTGGACGAGTAAATCCCGGGCACACCCGATATCCCCAAGGTAATGTGGTTCCTGCGGACTCCGCAGCGTGTCGGCGTTAGGCTGGTGGTGCGGCGCCACTGATTTTGAAAACGCTTTTAGTGACATCACTCGGGCACCCTATTGCGCCCGGAGTCATCTGCACAACGTTGTTCCTTTGTAGTTGTGCAGGAGGCGGCGTGCGCGCCTGGGCGCCGCCCCCTCAGATCCAATGGGCCGACCTTCTAACCGAACCTACTCAAGAGATTGAAGACGCTTATCGCATCCTGCCGCCGAAGCCGACGAAGGGGCTGTTCCCCGCTGCTATAGGCGTCACACGTGTGGCGGTGGAGGCCGACCCTGCTGACACCTCACCCCGGCGTTTGTGCCTGACACGGGACCCGCGAAACGAATTCCTGATGTGGAACTCGGCTTTCGACGATCAAATGGCCGTAAGCGAGGTGTTCCCCATTGCCGAGCGTGATCTCGGCGGCGCCGAGACCGATGCCGCACAGATAATCTCCGCAAACCGCGCGCTCAAGGCACGAATCGCCTTGGTCTACGCCGTCAACGAGTCGTCGGAGACCAAGACGGAGATGCTGGGCGCGTTGTACGACACGTACACGGCACACCCGCTGGCGGTGCTTCATGCGCAGGCGGAGTCCGTCGTGCCACCGAAGGATGCACCGGGACCTGACGACCTCTGGACGACGGATTCCAAGGCGCTGGTGCGGGCGAAGTTCGAACGCTTGGTGTACGCGTGTATCCGCGAACTGATTGTCCGCGATCAGCCTCCCGACGTGGAGACACCGACCGGGTGGACACCGGAGGGACCTGTCATGCCGGTGGAATGGCCCCCGAGACGGTTTCGTACCGGATCGTAGCCTGTCGCTCGAGAAGCGGTGCCTGCACAACGGGCCGGGACGGCTTGCCGTAACGTCGGTGTTGAAGAAATGACAAGTCGCCCTGGTGTTTCGAACATCGCGCCACTGCCCGCGAAGCGTTCTGTAGAGTTGCTTACCTGGGCAACCGTACTTTTCGTTCTGCTGACCGGGCTTGTGCCGTTCGATTTCGCCGGTGCGCCTCACCAACACGGGTCCGAGGAGCCGTTCGGCGTTCTCGTCCCGACGTTCATCTTCCCCGATGCTGCGGGTAATCTGTTCTTGTACCTGCCGATCGGAGTGCTGCTGCACTGGTACCTGTGGCGTCGCCTGGCCAGCCCCACCGCCGCCTGCTTGCTGGCTATTGGAGCCGCAGCGCTGCTGAGCGGAACCGTTGAGTTCCTCCAGGTCTATTCCTCTTCACGCTTTT
>JBHHXS010000398.1:0-2364 GCA_046757145.1 Phycisphaerae bacterium
AGGCGAGGAGATACTCAGTGGGAGAACCCAGCAAGGCGTGGTGCTGTGACTTGAGCCAGCTCACGGACGATCAGCTGAAGCGGCGCGCTTTGCTCGAGGAATGGCTTCAGGTGGGAACAGCAGAGATCGTGGAGTGTCCCACTGGCTTCGCCTTCTGGCTCGATCCGACCTGCCACATCGCAGCGCACGTCACAGAGTTCGTTGCGCTCGAGAGCCTGTGCTGCCCGTTCCTCGAATTCGAGGAGCGCGCGAGTGAACAACACGATGGCCCAGTGTTGGAGATCGGAGGCTCGGAGGAGGCGAGGAGGTTCGTGGCCAACCACTTCGGGATCCGAGGACGTGCTGGTTAACATGCCCATGCAACGGACGACGCTTCGCGTCGCCGTTGATGGGCAACGACGTCATCCGGACAAGGCATGATGGACCCGACAAGAGCTGCCGGCGCGTTCCGCGGGCTTTTCGAAGTCATGCGAGAGATCTCGACAGCGCGAAGTTCTTCGACCGGTCACGCTACGCGCAACGTCGGCATCTGGGGCATCGCTTACGGTCCGTGAGGAGGCGCAGATTTTTCACGAACGGGAGGCCCCCTGGTGTATTTCGAAGAAAAGCGGGGAGCGTGTCACGCAAGGATGTTGCCACGACCCACTCGGACGGTGCTGCGTTGCGATTCTCCGTACGAAGCCATCCCTTGAAGCCGCGCCAAACCTGCTTGGATCGATTGAGGCCCAGGTGCAGAAGGAGTCCCTGAGCGATGCAACCCAGCTGCACGAATCGGTGGTAGGCGTCGATCTTTCTCGCAACCTTGTCTCTGTACCGCTTGCTCTTGCGATGCAGGATCTGGTCCTTCGGGTTTCGTGGTAGACGGTCCATTCCCTTCATCCAGAAGTGGTACGCGTAGCTGCCCAGTGTGTGGATGGCCTGACGGAAGCCATACTCGATCTTGAAGCGCGATGCATAGAGCGTAAGGATCTCAAGGGGCTCGAGATCGAGGTCGGTGCTGAGGAGAACGATCGTCCCTCGGATTGGATGTTTCACCACAACGAACCGCACGACCCTCTTGACCGGCATCCAGATGAGGTCCATGTGCCGGTAGAGAATCTCCTCACCAGCCTCATCGGATAGCGGACTTCCGGCCTTGGTGTAGCCACGAGACCCGGATGCGATGCTCCTGAGCAAGACCTTGGCGCCGTATGTGCGAGGTCGTCCCCTCCGGCGTCTTGCCGTGCCCTTGGCGGGAACCTTGTAGGCAACCGCATTCGTTCGAACTCGTGTGACGAGGTGATGCTCGTGGGCCAGGAGAGGATCGATGATCTTTCGAGAGGCGTAGTACGCATCCGCAACCATGTACACGTGCCGTTTCAGCACCTGGGTGAGAGGCAGCATCATGTCCATGCACTTATCCAGAAGCGACCGCTTCTTGCCGGGGCCGTACTCTACTCCTTCCTGGATCCGAGACAGCAGAGGAATGGCGCCATATCCACCTGAGCAGGGGTTCTCAACCAGCAGCGAGACTGCCTCGAACGAATGACCGCGGATGTACGGCGGCTTGGAGTTGTTGCCGGAACTCTGATGGAGCCTCTTCACACCGGGCATCCGACGCCCCTCCTTGGCGACTTTGATGCCATCGACGATCAGCACGACGCGATCGTGAAAGGTGACGGCCCGAAACAGCCGAAACACGAGGTCGACCCACGAACGAGTCAGCAGGTCGAGGTTGAGCGCGTTGCTGTGGAACATGTGGAGCAGCCGCGGATAGGTGGATGGCCACAGCGCCAGCGCGCGAACGATGCTGGTCACCCCCAGCAGGTCGGTGCGGATGGTCAGGCCGGCCAAGGCCACCAGCATCCAGGCAAACGAGGCGCTGCGGGAACACGATGCCCGCAGCGCACTAACGCAACGATACCACTCACGCCATAGCTTCATCGCTATCCTCCCCAGGAGCCGATAGCTTGTATACGCTAGCGGTCTCGTGGTAACATGGGAGGATGAGCAATCAACGAATTCGGCGCCTCGAACGAGATATCGACGAGATCAGGCAGGAGTTGCTGGGTCTGGGAGACCTACGTCCCGGGAGCCTTACAGAGCAGTACAACGTATGCGGCACAGCCAACTGCCGCTGCAAGGGCAACCCGCCCCAGAAGCATGGACCGTACTATCAGCTGAGCTTCACTCGGCCGTCGGGAAGTAGTAGTCGATTTGTCCGGAAAAACGAGGTCATCGTGGTCAAGCGACAGCTAATGAACTACCGCCGCCTGACCGAGCTTATTGAGAAGTGGGTCGATTTGGCTCAGGAAGTGTGCGAACTAAGGACCGCGGAGCTCCGCAGCAAGAAGTGATAAGGTCGGAGAACTTGGCACTGTCGAG
>JBHHXS010000399.1:0-2337 GCA_046757145.1 Phycisphaerae bacterium
CCACCGCACCGTTCATCATGTTAAGACGAATACCGAGCCAGCCCATGAGCCCGAACGTCCACACCAGGCTTGCCAACAGGGGAAGCAGCAGCGCCATAATAAGGTTGGGACTCCTCACGAAGATGCACAAGATAACAAGGACGGCACCGAACGCTATCGCCCCGAGGCGCAGTGTCTCCTCGTGGATCAGCTCGACGATTCTGCGGGCGAAGAAGCGTGCGTTGAACGCGATCGCGCCGGGCAGCCTGCCACGTACGTCGGCTGCAAGCGCCGAGAAGGCATCGGGGTCGGCAAGCTTCACACGCGTCAGCAGGGTCACACCGTGCTCCGACGCGGACACCTGGCCCGTCAGCAGCGTTCCAAGAGGGCTGTGTGCGTAGTCTTCGTACTCCATCAACGGTGCGGACCCGGGAAGTGAACGGAGGAACTCCGTAAATGCCTCCGGGCGAATGCGAAGGCCCACACACGCCCGATCCAGGTCGGCGCGTAGTCTCTCGAGGCGCTCGGCGGTCCAAAACCGTCGCCAGCGAGTCTGATTGCTCTCCTGGACGCGCAGGCTCGGCATTATCCAGGCGACGGTGTCGATGGTCGTTACGTCCCCGTGTCGCTGAGCGTCGGCGAGCACATGGGCCAGTGCCTCGTTCATCTGTAGCGCCTGCTCCAGATCTTCCCCCTGCACGGCAAAGGCCGTGGAGCTCATCACGTCGCCGAACGCCTCCACAACGCGATCCCATTCCTGCTGTGTCTCACCGGAGACGGAGTTCATCTTCCGGATATCACCCTCGACTCTCAGACGGGTTAGCCCCTGGAGCGAAAACAAACACATCAAGACCACGAAAAGACCATAGCGCAGCCTGCGCCTCGCGCCGAAGGTCAGCACCGACTGAAAAACACCCGTCAAGCACAACAAGGGGTTCCGCCTCGCGCGGAGCAGCAGTCCCGGCACGATGATGGGCAGTACCATCAGCGAGAAAACCGCGGCGGCGGTGATCCCCAACGCCCCGAAATGACCTAGACCTCGATAGCCGGGCATCACCGAGAAGTGCAAGACGCAGAACGCTGCAAGCGTGGTTGAAGCGCTCAGAACAACGGGGAGGAACAGCCGCCTGACAATCCGCACCACGCCGGCGTGCGCGTCGGAGCCGTTTGGGAGCTGGTCGGCGCCGTACAGAATGTGAACGGCATAATCGACGGATATGCCGATCAGCATCGAGCCGCATCCCAGCGATATCGCGGAGACTGACGGGTCAAGCCAGCGGATCAGGCCCGTAGCCAGCGTCGCCCCGAACACGGCAGGCGTGAACGTCAGGAGAACAAGCCACGTGCGCCGGTAGATCGCAGCCGACAGCAAAGCAATGATCAACACCGACAAAGCAATGGTGCGTTTGATATCCGACTTGATCTGACGGGCGTTCTCGAGGCTCGCTCGGTGTCCTCCAAAATATGATATGCGCACGCGATTATCCGTGGCCCCCTCCAACTCGCCTATCACGCCCTCGAGGAAGGCGATCAGCTCCTCAGCATGGAAGCTGTCCGTTGACGGAAAACGAGGAAGAGCAATGATCAATGCATGCTTCAGATCCCTGCTGAACAGGCGCCCCTCGTGGACCTCAAGGGGCGCGCCAAGCGCGCGCATAGTGCGTAGTTTGTCGACGAATAGCCCGTTCATCCGGAGCGGGTCTTCATAAAACGACTGCGATAGCAGTGGAGCAGGAGATGCTGTCAGAACGGCTTTCCAATCCGCTAGAGCGTTGCGGATGGCATCATATGTAAGCTTGTCGACCAGAAGGTCTACGTCCTCTGCGCCGAACAACTGGGCGCGGTGTCGAGTGATTTGCTGAACCGCTGCGAAAAAATCCTTGGCGTCCCAGCGGTAGATTATCTTCTGGAAGTGAGACGACGACGCGAGCCGATCGTACAGAGCATCGGCCCGGGCAGCCAGCTCGGCCTCGTCCACCTCGTGGTCAGCGCTGGCTGAGCCGACCTCAAAGTAGACGTAGTCCATCAAGTCAAAGCGCTCGAGAAGGCGGCAATACGCCGACACGACCGGATCATCTTTGGGAAGCAGGTCGGCCACGTTCTCGCTCCAGTGCAGCCCCGTCGCCGAGATGGCGCACACCACAAGCACCAGCGCCGTGCCGGTGAGAACGACCCACCTGTGCGAAAACGCATACGTGAGAAGCCGCCTCAACCAGACCTCGCGACCCGGCTCGTAAGGCTCATCGGTCATGGTCGGCAAGGGCCGGCCGGTGCTGGGCAGCGACCGGAGACTGTGTTATGCCCACGTCCAAAAGCGTCACTTCCATCGTATACCCCCAACGATGATTGTGCAGAACA
>JBHHXS010000400.1:0-2335 GCA_046757145.1 Phycisphaerae bacterium
ACGCCGGACGTGGGACGATGGGCGGCGGCGTCTCGCAGGGCCGGCTACACTCAAAAGGTTGTTGAACGAAGCTGTGGACATGGCCGTCCTCCAGTGCGACAGCGGTCTCATACTGTGTTGTTGCTTTCAGGCTTTCGGCGTTGGTGCTGCGCGAAGCTGCCGCGCGACCGTGGTTCCGAAGGCGGGGGCGGCAGTATTCACATCCCGGGGTGGCGAGAGTCCGCTCGCTGGGCAGTCGAAATGCCAAGCTAACCGGTTTTCGCTTGATCGACGTAGCTGATCCGTGTACTATGTCGACTTCGAGTCTGAGGATTTGGGAAGTCATGTTTGGAGGCGTCACTTATGAAAGCAAAGCGAAGGGTTGTGCGGACCACTGCTGGTTTCGTGACGATGGCGTTGCTCACTCTCCTCGTGACCAACGCAAGGTCACAGGATGGACGAGCGAGACCTCAGGTGGAGAGAGCTGCAGCCGACGCTCTAGAAGTAATCGACACCGGTTTCGACCTCTCGCGACTAGAGGCTTCGTTCATACCCGCGCAAGTAAAGCCGAGCGGCCTGGAGCCAGAGTCGGTCATGCCTGCTGCTCCTGCCCCCGAGAGGCTCGTCAGCGTACTGGTGCACTTCGAGGCGCCCAACGCGGTGCGAGGCAACGCGGTCGTGGCAGCGCGACGCCAGGGGGTTAAAACATGGGCAGCGAGGGTTGGTGGTCGAGTCCGGCACGAATACAAGAACGTACTGCCAAATGTGATCAACCTTCGTGACGTTCCCGAGTCGCGATTGAGAGCACTGCGCGCCATGCCGGGCGTGGTGGAGGTGGAAGAAGATCGCACGATGCACGCACATCTCACGGTGAGCACCCCGCTCATTCGTGCACTGCAGAGTCAAATCACCGGAGCCGGGCATTCCGCGGACGGAAGCGGCGTTCGCGTGTGCATCATCGACACCGGTATCGATATGGACCACGTCATGTATGCGAGCCGGATCGATTCCGCTGCCAGTTGGGACTTCGTCAACAACGACCCCAACCCGCAGGACGACAATGGGCACGGCTCTAATGTGGCCGGCATTGCTGTCGGTGGTACCGGCATCTCACTGACCCGATGCGGCGTTTCGACGACGTTCCAGGGCGTTGCACCAAATGCTACCCTGATCGGCGTGAAGGTCCTCAACTCCCAGGGCAGCGGCAGTTTCTCTGACGTCATCGCCGGTATTGATCACTGTGCCGACCCGGGGCTACCCGGCGGCCAGGCGGATGTGATCAACTTGAGCCTCGGCGGCGGTTCATTCAGTGGAAACTGCGATTCGGATTCTGCAGCCACCGCAGCCAACAACGCCGTGGACGCGGGCGTCGTTGTAGTGTCCTCGTCGGGGAACGAGTGCAGAGGCAACGCAATGGGCACTCCGGCGTGCGGTTCAAAGGTTATCGCAGTGGGTGCTGTCTACGATGACGATTTCCCGAACTGTGAGTTCCCGAGCCAAAACGGATTCACGTGGTGTTGCGATGCATTCTGCTTCAGCACCTGCACGGACAACGGGCCGGCACAGGACTCCCTGACCTGCTTTAGCAACGCAAGCAACACGATCGACGTTGCAGCTCCGGGCTGCATCATTACATCGGCTGACAACGCCCCCGGAGGGACCACGGTGTCAGGCGTGTGCGGGACCAGTCAGGCGTCCCCGCATGTAGCGGGATTGGCGGCGCTGATCCTCAGCAAGGACAGTACACTGACACCGGCTGAGGTGAGGCAGATCATTCGAGACGGCGCCATCGACATGGGCCCTTCCGGGTTTGACAGCGGCTACGGCTGGGGACGCGTCGACGCCATCAATTCACTCGACCTGGTATCGGGCGGCTGCACCTCCGACGCTCAGTGCGACGATGGGTTGTTCTGCAACGGCGCCGAGACGTGCGATATCCCAAGCGGTAATTGCCAGTCGGGGACTGCACCGAATTGCAACGACGGCGTCGGTTGCACCGACGACTCGTGCAACGAAGGCACCAATTCGTGCGACAACGTCGCCAACGATGCGAACTGCGACGACGGACAGGCCTGCAACGGCGCGGAAACGTGTGATGCGGTCAACGATTGCCAGGCGGGTACGCCCGTCAACTGCAACGACGGCGTGGCCTGCACGACCGATACATGCGTCGAGCCGGGCGGAACGTGCTCGAACACACCGGACGATGCCGCGTGCGACGACGGACAATTCTGCAATGGAGCTGAGACATGCGATCCGGCGCTGGGTTGCCAGTCCGGCACCGCGCCCAATTGCAACGATGGCGTCGGGTGCACCGATGATTCCTGCAATGAAGCCACCGACCAGTGTGACAACG
>JBHHXS010000401.1:0-2318 GCA_046757145.1 Phycisphaerae bacterium
ATACGGGCTGAATGAACCGACCACAAGAGGCAAAACCGCTGTCAGCAAACCGCGGCGTGTTGGCCGGGCCCCTCGATGCGCTAATCTTCTTGTTGCCGCTGCTTGCCTTTTATGAGCTTGCCTCGATCACCAGGCCCGATCGCGTGCTGGCGTTCGACTTCTTACGCAGGTTCTTTGAGCTCTTCGGGCGTGCGGGGGTATGGGCTCCCGGGCTCGGTGTCGTGGTCATCCTGCTCGCCACGCAAATGGCCTCCGGCAGACCGTGGACCATACGGTGGGATCGCGTCGCCTTCATGTACGGAGAGGCGCTGTTGCTTGCCGTCCCGCTGCTTGCTCTGAACTGGGCGATTCCCCTGGGAGGGCGAGCAGAAGCGCCGGACGCAGATGCCCTTATCCATAGGCTCGGACTGGGGGTCGGCGCCGGGGTCTATGAGGAGCTGGTTTTTAGACTGATCTTTATATCAGTCACGGTCATGATCGGTGTGGATCTCCTCAGGTTCGGGCGCGGGCCGGTCGCACTTGCTGCGGTCATCCTATCTGCGCTGGTCTTCGCGGCGCATCATCATCAGCCGATCGGCATGGAGCCTTTCGACGCGACGCGCTTCGCTTTTCGGACCATTGCAGGGGTGTACCTGGCACTGGTGTTCTGGTATCGTGGCTACGGTCCCGCAGCCGGCTGTCACGCGGCGTACAACGCCGCCCTGGTCATCACCGACTACATCCGCAGCTAACGGACGTGCTGCACGGTAGCGGTCGACGCACGCGTCCGACCAACGGTACGGGTGCATCGTCGTGCCCGCCTCGCCCGAACGGCGGGTATTCTGCTCCGGGGCTGACCGTCAGCGTCCTCTTCCATTCAACGTACAGTTGTTACGCCTCGACCTGCATACTTCTGGGACGTCGCAGCGGATCTGCCTCGGATTGGCAGGGGGCGACGCGGCTGCCGATGATGATGAATAAACGGCGCGCATGATGTTGTTCGTAGACAACACGAAGTGCCGAGCTCGTCCGCCATCGTGACATAACCGGACTCTTAATAATCATGACATCCAACGCCCAATCCGATGTCACGCGCGTCGGTGCAACGCCGGACGTCACTCCGACGGCAGCGGCCATCCTGGACTCACTCGAGCAAGCCGTGCTCATCACCGACGCATCGGGCGTAATCAAATACCGCAATTCCGCAGCGGATGGCCCTTTAAGGCGTGGCGGAACGCTTGCCACGGTGGTGCGGGACTCCGAGGTCGTTACGACGTTCAACGGTTGGGACGTCGAGCTAGCGCGCGTGCTGTGCAGCAACACTCCGCGACAATTCGGCGCGGCGCTCGACATCGGCACAAAGACACCAGCCCGCTTAGTCACGGTGCGCTGTGCACCGTTGCGAAGCGGTGACGCGGCGCAGTCGGCTGCGGTTGTCGTGACCGTCTCTCCCTGTCACGAACGGGCGCCCCTTGAAGATCAGTTCGAGGTGTCAAGGCGATTGGCGTCGCTGGGCAAGCTGGCGACACGTGTGGCCCACGAGCTGAACAACCCGCTCGACGCGATACTGCGATACATCAATCTTGCGATGCGCGTGGCTGATAACGTACCCGAACCGAAGTTGCAATCGTACCTGGCAGAGTCGCGTATCGGGGCGTTGCGTATGGTACAGATCATCGGTGACTTGCTGGATTTCTCGCGGTCGACAAGCGGCGAGTTTGACGAAACGGACATTAACGAACTTGTCGATCAGGCAGTCCGCAACTACAGCACCGCGGCCGAGGCCGCCGGTGTAGTGGTCGCTGTTGACTTCCAGACCCCGGACATGCCCGCCGCACCGGGGAGCCGACTTTACCAGGTATGCTGTAACTTGATAAAGAACGCGATAGAGGCGATGCCGGACGGTGGCCGGCTCACGATCACGACCGGCATCGTCAACCGCGATGTGGTGATAAGAGTAGGCGACACCGGCGTCGGATTGCCGACGCAGATAGAGAAGGTGTTTCAGCCGTTTTTTACTACGAAAGCCCTGGGACAAGGGACTGGCCTGGGACTTGCGATCTGCAAGGACTTTGTCGAGGACATGAAAGGAACGATCCTTGCGGAACGAGCGCCGGGCGGTGGCTCGGTGTTCACCGTCCGCATACCGCTCAGCAGTTTCCGCCGTCGGGTACAAACGGCAATGTCCCCGCACAGCGAGCAGGCTGGCCGGGTTGATGACGTGGCGAAACTCCGCGACGCGCACGAGTAACCAAACCGATGAACGAAGGAACGAAAGCAAGCATACTGCTCGTAGACGACGATCGCATTATCCTCGACTCCCTGCGCGAGTTCCTCCA
>JBHHXS010000402.1:0-2308 GCA_046757145.1 Phycisphaerae bacterium
AGTACCACTATCTCGGCTACGTCCACCCGGTTGGTGAGCATCTGAAATACCTCGTCACCGCTCAGGGCCGGCCCATCGGATGCTTCTGCTGGTCGTCGGCGCCGAGGCACCTCGGTCCAAGAGATCGTTACATCGGCTGGTCGAAAGAAGAAAGGCGCAGCAACGTACACCTCATCGCATATCAGAGCAGGTTTCTCATCTTGCCATGGGTCCGGGTGCCGTATCTGGCGTCGCATCTCCTTGGTCGGATGTCGCGGCAACTCTCGGCCGACTGGCAGCGTGTATATGCGCATCCGCTGTATTTCACGGAGACCTTCGTCGACCCCTCCCGGTACCGAGGGACCTGCTACCGGGCGGCCAACTGGATCTACCTGGGCATGACGACAGGTCGCGGCAAGGACGCACCCACGAGGGAACCGAACCGAGCTCTCAAGCAGGTGTTCGGCTATCCGCTCCATCGAGGCTTTCGTCGAAAGCTGGTTGGGGACGCTTCTGGAGTGTGAACACCGAAAGGCTCCCGGTGTGAAGCAGACGTCGTGATGGTTCAGCGCATCGAAATCAGTTTGGACGGACTGCGCCAGCTGCGTCATCGAATCGACGGGCAGCAGCTCGAAGCCGGCGACTGGCCGGTGGTGGGAGCGCTGGTTTCGAAGCTCATCGCACGCACAGAGGCCCAGCAACGGCGCATGTTGAACAAACTCGCGGCCGACGTTGCGCATGAAGGGGAAGCCGGGCCCACACAGCAAAATGAAGAGTCGAGCGGCGATGGTGCCTCCTTGTCAGATACCAGCACCACGAACAGCGCTCACACGGCCGAATCATCGGACAGAATACCGATGAACCCGGTGTCAGGGGACGACGACTCGACAAAGAAACCCGAACCGGAAAAGAAGTCCAAGGGGCACGGTCGAAATGGCGCCAATGCCTTTGTCAACGCGAAGCACTTTTTTCACACGCTGGCACTGAGCATTGTCGGCGCGCTGTGCGATGCCTGTGGACCAGGCCGTGGATCCGGCCGGATGTCGCGCTATCGCGAGAAGGTCATCGTGCGCATCGTAGGTCAGCCCCTGTTCGGCGCTGAGGTTCATCACTACGAGCAGGTGCGGTGTAGGATATGTGGCCGGATTATCAGAGCCACCGGCCCGGACGAGGTCCTCGATGGTTTCGGCACCAGCTACATCACATACGACTGGTCAGCGTGCGCGATGCTGATCGTCATACATTATTTTGCGGGTGGCCCATTCAAACGCCTCGAGTCCCTCCACAACGGCTGGGGCGTTCCCATGCCCGATTCCAACCAGTGGAGCATGGTCGATGCCTGCGCGGATCTGCTCTCCCCGCTCTACAAGGCCATTGAGCGCCATGCGATTCAGAACGCTATCAATCTCAGGATCGACGATACCGGCTCCATGGTCATCTCGCTCAGGAAGCAGATCCATGCCGAGATTGCTGCTCTGGAGAGCATCGGTGAGTCTACCAACGACGTCAGGACTGGGATTAACGCCACAGGTGTCTACCTCGAGACGCAAAACGGAGTGGTTATCCTCTTCTACACGGGTCGGCATCACGCGGGCGAGATGATTGACCAGCTGCTCAAACATCGTCAGAGCTCGAAGCCAAAGCTCGTCAAGGTCACCGATGGCGCGTCGAAGAACTTTGCCCACGGGCAGGAGGACAAGCTAATCGAGGCCACCTGCAACGCTCACGCATTCCTCAAATTCAGAGGCATAAAGGACAAGTATCCCGTCGAGTACGCCATCGCTGGCGAAGTATACAAGCAGGTCTTCGACAACGATGACCAAGCTAAGGCCCGCGGCCTGGCACCGACTGAACGGATGCTTTATCACCGGGAGCATTCCAAGCCCCTGATGGAAAAGCTCAAGGCGATGTGCGAGGACAAGATCAAGAGCAAGCTTGTCGAGCCGCGCTCGCTCCTGTGGGAGCCGTTGACCTTCATCATCAACCAGTGGCCGCGACTGACCAAATTCTATGAAGAGCCCGGGGTGCCGCTCGATACGAACCTGATCGAGCAGGCACTGATCATACCGGTCCGATATCTCGCCGGATCCTTCAACTACAAGAATCAGACCGGTGCCGAGGTCGGTGACCGCCACATGTCGCTGGTGGCCACTGCTCGTGCCAACGACGTTGAACCCGTTGCCTATCTGACCGACTGCCTTCGCAATCACGAGGATCTCGCCCAGAGGCCGGAACACTACTTGCCTTGGGTCTACCGGGAACGCATCAAAGAGCGCGACAAGCTCTCAGAGCCTCAGCCACGCGCCAACGCGCCTCCAACCTCGCGATA
>JBHHXS010000403.1:0-2298 GCA_046757145.1 Phycisphaerae bacterium
GCGGCGCCAGTTTCTGAAACTGGCGTGGATCCCTGTTCCACCACGGGTGTTTCGAAAAATTGGTCAGGGCGGAACGATTACTCGGCCGCTCTCGCGGTTCCGAACCGCGTGCTCTTGCCGGGCTGAGCTGCACCCTGGTTGATTAGTCTCTTATGACTTTACTGTTGACAGAAATGGCGAAGAATTCGTCAATGAGCGGTAGCCAAAGCTGGGACGATACTGAATTCGGTGAGCGAGCAGGCGGCGGCGATGGCGGCGCGCCCCAAGCGCGTGAGATAGTAGCGATAAGTCCCGGTGACCCGTTTGATCACGCCGAGGGAAAGCAGTCGTTTGAGCTGGCGCGAGAGCGCGGCAGCAGAGAGGTGGGGCAGCAAAGCCTTCAGATCGGCGCGGCGCAGCCCGTGGATATTGAACTGTGGACGTTGCAGTGCCCGCAGCAGTTGCTGTTCGCTGCGCTTGAAGAAGTTCAAGCCCTTGACTGGCCGGTCGCCCTCGCGCCGCTCGTCGGTCAGGCGCTGCAGCGCACGCTGCCCGGCGCTGTGGTCGTCCATGGCCGAGAGATACTCCAGGTAACGGCGATTGCATCCCCAGAGGATCTGGCGCAGGTCGATCAGGCTGTAGATGGATTTCTTCAGCGGGGCCAGTTCGCGCGTGCTGGGGCCCTCGCGATGTTCCACCTTGCGGTGGTGCTTGAAAAAGGAGACGTCGTTGACGGTGGTTTCGATACGCAGCACCCGGCCGTATTTGTCGTACATCTTCACCTGCGCCTTGCCCAGGCGATGTTTGATGCAGGTGCCTTCGATGCGGGTAGCAAAGCGGTTGCCGATCTCCTGCGCCAACTGTGGGGTGATTTTCTTGCCGAGAAAGGTGGCGATCTGTTCGGCCTTCACCCCGAGCACCGCCTGGCGGGAGAGTTGTTCATACAGGGGCGCCAGCGTCCCCTGGGAGCGAAACACCAGGTCGGTGGCGTACTCCACCTGCATCAGGCTCCAGTGATAGCGTTGCCCGAAGGTCTTCTGCACCGGGCAGCACTGGCGCGCGTAACGATCCAGGATACGGTGCAGTTGCTCGGGCTTGAAGCCATCGGCCAACTGTTGCGCGCGCTCGAAGTCATCCAGGCGCACAAAGGCATTGTCCGCCAGGGTAAAGCCGATGCGCTTGGTTTTGAGCTTCTGCGCCAACCAACCATGGCCGTTGCAATAGAACTGCAATTTGAACGGACACCAGGTCGGCACCCGCAGATAACACAATCCGACGGCCGGGTCGATGAAGTAGAAATAGTAGTGCAGGCACTTGCCCGTAGCGGGTTTGAGGTAGGTCTTGCTGCTCGCCTTGTCATGCCAGGGCTTGTAGCTTTGACAGGTTTCCATCGCCGAAATGATGTGCACCAGCCCCGGATGATCGCCGCGCCGCTCCAGCACCTTGGCGACCACCTCTTCCTTGCGGATATGGGCCTTGGCGATATGCTCGATCTCAACCCCCGCCGACTGCGCCAACTCCTGCGCGCGCTGCCGGATCGCCTCACGCAAGGGCTCGGCAAAACGCGCATAGTCGAAAATCCGAATGCCCTTCGTGTACAAAAACGCCGTCATGCCCTGCGCATAGCAGGCCCCCGGCAACGTACCCGTCACCACAATGCGGTCGTAACAGGAGAGCACCCCATGCAACCGATCTGCGTACCGTTCCACCAGCGCTTGTGCCATCGTCGCTCCTACCGGTTAGTTCGTGCGTACAATACCTCTTCCTGTTGGGTTCCGGCTACGCCGGCTTAGGAAGGCGACATCTATCCTGACACAGGGGGACATCGGCCGGCGTCAAACGTGCTGGCTCAAGCGGATCTTCCCCGAGACAGAATCGCAGGAACGGACGAAGGATCGCCTCGTACGACTTCAGAGTCGGCTCTCGCAGTCCTCGGACCCGTCGCTGGTCGTGCTTGTATACCTCGACGATGGAGTCGAGTGTCCACGAATCATGGTTGATCATAGGATGCTCCTCGTTTGGCTGAAACGTAAGCCTGAGCATCCGGACTATGCGCAGTTCTGCAAAGCGGTCACGCGCGCAACTCCTTCACCACCATCGCATTCCTCATCCACCGAGCGGCCAGGTGCGCATAGTCTGGGACTCCGCATAGACCCGTTTCCACGGGGTCTTTGCACCGCACAGTAAGCACCGCGCCACGGTGACTCCGGCGCACAAAACCGAATCAGGCGAGAGTAAGGATGGTCGTACGGTGGCCGAGCATCACGCCGCGATGACCTGCACCCAACGGGCATAAAGGCACAACGCCTCAAGCGGGTC
>JBHHXS010000404.1:0-2282 GCA_046757145.1 Phycisphaerae bacterium
TGCGCATGCATCCGAATCGCTGGCGACAGCAGCCCGTCACCTGGCCGCAGGCCCCGGTATAGCAGCCACGACCACGCCTCGACGAAGCGCGGGTGTACTGACGACCCGTGCCGCGTCGTAACGCACACGCTGCCCCACGGCGCGGTCACGGCGTCACCGGGGCAATGGGCGTGCCGGGTGGCAACGGCGCGACGCGCAGCGGTGTTGCGTCGCATGGGCGCCAGCCCTGGTAGTAGATATAGCCGAAGGCATTGCGGCCAAGCCGCCAGTCCGGCCAGGCAACCTCCGCGCGCAGCGTACCGGTCTGATAGGCGCCAATGGCAGCAGGAGTCAGCACCGCCGGATGCTCGACGTAGGCGCTATCGCCGTCCGGGCCGTACTCCATCTTGATTGTAGCCTCGGGCGATACGGCACATAGGTTAGAGTGATTGCGGTAGGTGGCCGTGATTGTCACGTTGTCGCCGTCGACCTCATAGCGCCAGTCTGTGATCTCCAGAACCGCGAGTACCTCCGCGGTGTCATACCGCACCGGGGTCGGCGTCGGCGTTGGGCGCGGCCATGCGTGCGCTGTGCCAGTCGCAGCGGCCATCAGTAGTACAGCAGCTAGCAGCTTGTGCATTGTCATCTCCGCCTCCTATAGTGACTTCGCCTGCACCGGCACGAGCCAGAACGTGCCGCCCGTGTCCTGGATCTCGAAATAGTGAGTTGGGGTCAGGTCACCCACGTCCATATCAGCCCGGACCTTCAGCAGGCCAACCTCTGGGTCATCGGTCACGGTATGTAGCACGTGGATTTCGCTTGCACCCTTCCCCGAGTCACTGGTCAGCGTATAAGTGTCGGTCGTGGTGTCAGCGTCGGCCGATCCGGTATCGCCCGCAATTGTCTTATAAATCACCAGGTCGTCCGGGTCTGTTTCCGGGTCGCCGCTCTTGCTCCGTGGCCTCCCGCCACCGCTGCGCCCGCCACGCATGCCGCCGCCAGAGCGGCCGAGCTCGCGTGGCGTGCTACGTGGTATACGTCCAAACTTCAACGCAAGTTTCGCCGGGCCGGGCGTCGGGATGCTAATGCGAGCGCCAATGATCATATCAGCTACGGTCTCGCCGAACGCGCCGTCGTATATCGTGATTGTGTCGCGGATGTTGAAATCAGCCGGGAACTCGTTCCCAGTCGTTTCGACGATGTCGGCGGTCCAGCTAACCCACCCGTCTGACGCCTCGTTCACAAGCCGCTGGGCTTCGCGGTCGAGCATGTCCGTCGTACCAGCATGGGGGTTGTTCATCATGTCTTCAAAGACGCCGACGCGGTCGCAAAGTGTGCCGTCGGCGATATGCCGTGTGTATTGCCCTGATCCTGCTATACCCTTGCCCGTGACTGTCCACAAGGTTGTAGCAGCTGAGCCGTCAAACTCCTTCGCAAACCGAAGCAAGTTGCGACGAGCTGTCGTAAACATGATGCTCGACGATAGGTCGGAGCCAATGCCACGCGAGCCGCCGGAACGTGCATGCAAGACGTCGATCGTGAACGTGCCGGCTGGTGACTCTGTTATCGTCGGCCAAAGCCAGTCCGTGTCAAGCGCTGTGTGTGTGCTTAGTTCCATCAATGCATCATGAAGGTTCGTGAAGTTATCCACCTTATAGGTGATCGAAGTACCTGTATTGTCATCTGCTGCCACTTCAACGGTGAAGTTAGGACCAAAGTCTGACCGGCTCTCGGTTGCGGGGTACGCTTGCCGGTTGCCTGCACCAGTCGGGGTGACAATGTCGTCCGGATCCATGTTCTCGCGGCATAGCGTGCGATAGATGTCCGCTATCTCGTCGGTGGCCGTCCACTGCGTTCCGGTCGAGGTTCGCACCAACCGACGCCGTGTGAAATGCTGAAAGAACGATTCGGCTTGGAGTGTGATATATGCTGTACCATCGTGCGCCTCAACGGCCTTCTTGAAGTTAACTATCGGACCACTGAACACGCGTATGCCGCGATAATAAAAATCAAACGACCATAACCCGTTGTTGTTGGTATCCGTCCAACCCCAACAGGTGCTAAGCGCCGTAGCGCTATTTGCATCCAACGACGTGCAAGCAACGCTCGACTTGTGAACCGTGACCGTAAGAACAGCTTGCTCGAACGGTCCGATATCAAGCTCGAAATCTTTCCAGTCAAGCACAAGCCCAGCTGCTGCGCGGGTTGGCGACATCAGCCAAAGCCGCGTGTCGGCCAATGCGCCTTTTGCGTCGATGCCAGAGAGTGGCATTAGGGCCCCCGCCAGAAGAATCTATACGATA
>JBHHXS010000405.1:0-2273 GCA_046757145.1 Phycisphaerae bacterium
CCTGCAACAGGCAGAACGACAACGCCGCGATCGTCTTCGGGAAGCGGGTCCTGCAGCTCGCGTACGCGTACACCTTCGAAGCGTGGGTCACCGTGTTCGCCAACGTCTGCGCCCACGAGATCGGACACACACTCGGGTATGCACATGTCCCCAGAGAACAGCGGACAGACCTGGGGCGTTCACTTTTCATAGAGCTGATGCTTGACCGGCACACAATGGCAGAGATGCGCCGTGCCCAACGCTTCATCGCCGATCAGACTAACTGTCCCAGCGACTCCGACTATCTCGAGCGCACCGTTGCCGCCGCCTCGGCAGACGGCGCTGCTCGCTCCCGTGACCCGCGCGATTAGAGCGTTCCGCGAAATCGCACGGCCGAACACCCTTTCCTTCACCCTCCGGCAAAGCGGGGAAAGGGCAGTTCAAGCAATATGCGCAGGCCGCATCTGCCCGAAGTAGCGCGTGGACCCGCCCGGTCGAACACCGAAGCCCCTGACGCACAACAGGCTTAATGTGCTGGTTTCCTCAGCGTTCTCGTCACAGGCGGAGTGTGCCCAGCGGTTGGAAATGATGACGCTTTGGCGGACGCGATGGGACCCCAAAAACCAACGAAGCTCCCGGCTGGTGCTATGTCCGGGCGTGCTGGGAAGCGTCGGAAACGCGGACGGCAGTGCCGGGAGTCGTAAACGCTGGATCGAACCGACTACGTCTTGGAGCATGTGCGACACGTGCAAGGCGCAGAGTTGCGTTCGGCCGCTTCACTTGGCATTGCCCGCCTCGGGCGCCGTCCCCTATTCAGCAGGTGTCGGGGCGTTTATAGAGGTGCGTCCTACCGCAACTGGTCTGCCTCGCGCATCCTCGCAACTGTGCTCCATCTGATCGCTGGTGAAGCTGGAATCGCCGAAGATCAGCACCTCCTTACCCGTCTCTATCTCGATCTGGCTTAGCGTCCTGCGCTTGTTGTTCAAGATCTGAAAGGCTACGTCGGCGGCTACGGTCACCTTCACCGTGCGCACCTGCTCGTTATGGGTGGCCAGTTGGATGAATCTCATGACGTCGAGCATCACCGATTCCGGCATCTTCACCACCCCGGCCCCCTTGCAATGCGGACAGTCGAAGAATATGTTGCGCTTGTAGGACGGGCCTTGGCGCTGTCTGGTCATTTCGATCAAGCCGAACGCGCTCATTCGAAGGACGCGTGCACGCTCCTTGTGTTTCTTTAGCGCGTCGCGCAGAGCCCGTTCGACAGCCCGCTGGTGCCCATCATGGCGCATGTCGATGAAGTCGCATATGATGAGCCCTCCGAGGTCACGAAGCCTCAACTGCCTGGCTATTTCATCTGCCGCCTCCAGGTTGATTCTAAATGCGCTCTCCTCGGCATCCTCGACACTGCGGAAACGCCCGCTGTTGACGTCGATCGCCACCAACGCCTCCGTCGCATCGATGACGATGGAGCCCCCCGAAGGAAGCGGTACCTGCCGGAGCTGGATCCGGTCGATCTCCTCCTCAATGCCCAGGCGGTGAAACAAGGGCTCTCGCTCCGAGTAGACCTCGATGGCCACCTTCGTTCGCGGCATCGCGATTTTCAGGAATTCCCGCACCTTGGTGGCGGTTTCCGGATCGTCCACGATAAGCCTGTTGAAGTCGCCCGTGTAAACGTCGCGAACGGTGCGCTTCACCAGATCCGATTCCTGATACAACTCCGTCGGCGCCGGAAGCCGCTTGATGCGATCGACCACCCGCTTCCACAGCCTGAGCAGGTAGTTGAGGTCCCGCTGAAGCTCCCGCTTGGATTGGCCCAGGCCTGCGGTACGGAGGATGAAGCCCATGCCTGCAGGAAGCTTAAGTTGTCGAAGCAAATCGCGCATGTTCTGTCGATCAGTCTCGTCCTCGATTCTTCTTGAGACTCCCTGACGGTTCATGCCAGGCATCATCACAAGAAAGCGGCCGGGAATTGAAAGATACGTGGTAAGCGTTGGGCCCTTTGTGCCCACGCCCTCCTTGGTCACCTGTACAATGACCTCCTGCCCTCGCCGAAAACACCTCTGAATGGGAGGTCTGCTGTGCCGGGGGATCTTTCTGCCGACGTCCTCCGACTCCCCCCCGCGCTCCGGGAAGTACTGTGGCTGAACGTCGGAGATGTGAAGAAACCCGTTCTTCGCAAGACCGAAGTCGACAAAAACCGCCTGAATGCTCGGTTCAACGTTGGTGACACGTCCTTTGTAGATGTTGCCACCGTGCGATTGCGTCGACGCTCGCTCAATGAAAAGCTCCTC
>JBHHXS010000406.1:0-2259 GCA_046757145.1 Phycisphaerae bacterium
CAAAATCTCTGCGATCTCCGCGGTGATTTTCAGGTCCGCAGCGCAAAGCCGAGCTGGAGGTACGCGAACCGCGGTCACGATCAAAGTCGTTCAGTCGTCCTAGACCTCAATCAAGCGAAGATTTTGCGATCACGGGCGAAAAGTACCCGAAAACCTCCCTGTAACAGCAGCTCTCGCCACCACGGCGAGACCACGAGGAGGTTTTCAGGTGAAGAGAAGACTACAACGTAGAGTCGCCGCAGAGAAGCGAAGAATCCTGAGGCGCCTGGAACGTGCGGTCGAGGTCAACACGGGCGGACCCGTCCTGTCAGCGAGCAACATCCACTACGAGCTGGCCGACCGAACGCGCGCCATCGCGCATGGGGGCATCGGCGCAGTGCATCGGCTGGTGCGCTCGCTTGGCCTGGCAGACCGAATCGACGAGTGCGTCGAGCTTCTCAAGATCCACAAGCCCTATCATGAGTCCGATCACGTCCTGAACATCGCCTACAACGCGCTGTGCGGCGGTCGGGTCCTCGAAGATATCGAGCATCGCCGCAACGACCGGGTCTTCCTCGATGCGCTCGGCACGCAGAGTATCCCCGACCCTACGACGGCCGGCGATTTCTGCCGTCGCTTCGATGACGCGAGCATTTATGCTCTGATGAAAGCGATCAACGAGACTCGCCTCGAAGCGTGGCGCGCACACTCGACGCTCACCAAGCAGACCGCGCGCATCGACGCCGACGGCACGATGGTGGAGACCGACGGCGAGTGCAAAGAAGGGATGGATATCTCGTACAAGGGCCAGTGGGGCTACAGCACGTTGTTGGTGTCGCTGGCCAACACCGCCGAGCCTCTATTCATCTACAATCGCAGCGGCAACCGCCCATCCCACGAAGGCAGCGTCCGCTACTTCGACGATGCCATCGCACTGTGTCGTAGGGGCGGCTTCACGGACATTCTGCTGCGAGGAGATACCGACTTCTCGTTGACCTTCGCCTTCGACAAGTGGACGGCAGACGGCGTGCGCTTTGTCTTCGGCAACGACGCCAACAGCGCGATGAAATCTCGCGCCACCGCACTGCCCGACGAGGTCTATAGGGAGTTGGTCCGCCGCACCGAGCGCGCCATCAAGACCAAGCCCCGGCAGAAACCGGAGAACGTCAAAGAGAGGATCGTCAAGGAGCGTGAGTTCAAGAACATCAAGCTCAACAGCGAAGACATTGCCGACTTCCGCTACCGTCCAGGTGCCTGCAAGCAGGAATACCGCGTCGTGGCGCTCAAGAAGAACCTCTCGGTCGAAAAGGGCGAGCAGGTGCTCTTTGACGACATCCGCTACTACTTCTACATCACCAACGACTTCGACCTTTCATGCGAAGAGGTCATCTACGAGGCGAACCATCGCTGCGACCAAGAGAATCTCATCGAGCAACTCAAGAACGGCGTTCGTGCGCTGCACGCGCCGGTCAACACGCTCAATGCCAACTGGGCCTACATGGTGATGGCGTCGCTGGCGTGGAGCATCAAGGCGTGGGTCGCGATGGCGTTGCCCATCTCGCCGCGCTGGCGAGCGCGACATGAAGAGCAGCAGCGGTTCCTGCTGCGGATGGACTTCCGGACCTTTCTTGCGGCGTTCATCAATGTGCCTGCTCAGATCGTGAACACAGGACGACGGCTGGTGTATCGACTTCTCGCGTGGAACCCATGGCAAGGCGCCTTCTTCCGCTTCCTCGATGCAACATAGCCACGGCGGACCTCAACGAGAGAAAGGACGAGCCCATGCACACTCACAATCTGACCTGCTGCGCACAAAGCCGCGCAACGCGGATCTGCGCGCAGCACCTGGCGGGGTCCACGTGGCGGTCAGCTACCGCCTGGGCCAGCAGCGCCCCTCTTGGGCTTCGCTTGTTTTGGGCCTAGTGCCTTTGGCGGAATCGGACGTGGCCGCGTCGGCATAGGGACCGGATGCTCGAGCTTTGCCGTCTCCTTCGCCGCCTCTTTGCTTTCGGGTGACAACTGCGTGCAGGACACACAACAAGTAGCGATCAGGGCAATACTTCTTCTCATGATTGCCGCATCCTAGCGCACCGCACACACATCACCAAGGGCTCACGCTTTGCCGCGCCCCATCGCCAAAAGAAGCTGCCACTGCGGTTTCGTCACGGGCTGAATGGACAATCGACTGCGCTGCACCAGCACCATGTCGTTCAACTCTTTTGTCGCTTTAATGCGCTCCAACGTCACGGGTGTGGCAAAGTGTTCCACGTATTCAATCTG
>JBHHXS010000407.1:0-2201 GCA_046757145.1 Phycisphaerae bacterium
AACACGGAAGCCGGTTGCGATGGCTTCGGGACCTGTGACCAGAATCACATCACGACGATCACCTCCACGACAACGACCACAACGAGTGCCCCAACGACGACCACCCTTCTGTGCGACACCGTGGCTGTCCGCGTGGCAGCGAGGTCTGATGACGCAGAGGAGCGTGCGCCAGGTAGAACGAAATTCACGAATGACAAACTGGGGCTCGGCTACAGCAACAACGACCAGATAGTGGGCATCCGGTTTACGGGAATCGGGGTGCCCGCTGGAGCGACAATTTTGGATGCGTACATACAGTTCCAGGTTAAGTCACCGCGCACAGAGCCGGCATCACTCACTCTTCAAGGTGAGGCGATCGACAATGCCCCTACGTTTACGTCCAGCGATGGAGACATCTCATCCAGGAGCCGAACGGCAGCGACAGTGCCGTGGGTGCCCGCGCCGTGGCAGGAGGAGCGGGCGGCGGGTCCGGACCAGCAGACTTCGAACATAGCTGCGGTTGTGCAGGAGATCGTGGATGCACCTGGATGGGCAACGGGTAATGCGTTGGTGATTATGATCACCGGCACTGGAGAGCGTGTGGCGTCATCGTACGACGGCGATCAAGCTGGGGCACCCCTACTCTATGTGGAGTACTGCGCGGGACTGACTACTTCGACTACACTTCCGTCGACCACCACAACTTCCACCAGCACAACAACGAGCACCTCGTCCACGACGACCACCGTGCCGGCAACCACGTCTACGACAACCGTAACCTCCTCCACGACCACCACCATGGTCACATCCACGTCTACGACAACCGTAACCTCCTCCACGACCACCACCCTTCCTCCGGGTGGCACTATCGTTGTGCGCGTGGTAGCGAGGTCTGATGATGCAGAGGAGCGTGCGTCAGGTAGAACGAAGGTCACGAATGACAAACTGGTGCTCGGCTTCAACAACGAGCAGATAGTGGGCATCCGGTTTACGGGGATCGGGATACCCGCTGGAGCAACAATATTGGATGCGTACATACAGTTCCAGGTTAAGTCACCGCGCACGGAGCCGACATCACTCACCCTTCAAGGTGAGGCGATCGGCAATGCCCCAACGTTTACGTCCAGCGATGGAGACATCTCGACCAGGAGCCGAACGGCAGCGACAGTGCCATGGGTGCCCGCGCCGTGGCAGGAGGAGCGGGCAGCGGGTCCCGACCAGCAGACTCCGAACATAGCAGAAATTGTACAGGAGATCGTAGATGCACCTGGATGGATACCCGGCAATGCGTTGGTGATCATCATCACCGGCACTGGCGAGCGTGTGGCGGCATCCCATGACGGCGATCGAGCTGGGGCACCCCTACTCTACGTAGAGTACGGGCCGGTCCCCTGAGCTTCTTACGGAGCTTCTTACGGGGACGTTCCTTGCGATTTGCGACCTGCAATTCGCAACCCAGCTACGTCGCTGAGGAAACTGGAGAATTCCGGCGCACTTGCGACAAGTACCGGGACTGCAAAGCTTTCTGCCACTGAACCCCTTGCTGATCGTGACCGGCGGACGTACCTCTGCCGTCGTCATGACTAGGCGGAGACGGCAGGTCTACGATCATCGTATAAAGGAGCAGATAATACGCAGCCGGAACCCGAATCTCTTCCCCGAACTGAATATCCCTCCCTCCACGGCCAGGTCGTGGATCCAACGGGGCATCGGGGAGGTCGTTTCGTTGCATCCAGACAACGCAAGCGAGGACGTCCTGCGCGATCGGATCGTCAATCTAGAGCGCCGCGTGCGGGTACTGAGCACACTGCTGCGCCTGAAAACGGTTCTGCTCCGCATTTCGGGCTATCAGCTCGACTGGCATCGGCTTCCCGACTCGAGAGCCAAGCTCGCACTGCTTCATGCGGTCGAGCGTGCACAGCGGGTATTACCCTTGTCCTCGGTACTGAGGGTCCTGCACCTTTCGCCGTCACGCTACCATGCCTGGGTCCGGGCAGAGCAGGGTTGCGATCTTGAGGATCAGCCGAGCTGTCCGCGATCAGCGCCACATCGGCTGACGCCAGAGGAGGTCGGGACGATGAAAGAGATGGTCACGTCAGCCGACCATCGTCACATGTCGATCCGGGCACTTGCGCTGCACGCTCAGCGGATCGGGAAGGTGTTTGCCCACCCCGCGACGTGGGCGAAGCTGATCCGGGAGCGCAGGTGGCTCAGGCCTCGGC
>JBHHXS010000408.1:0-2200 GCA_046757145.1 Phycisphaerae bacterium
GGATCGACCGCGTCCGACGTGTGTTGAGTCGAGATCACTATGGTGTGCAGCCCGGAGGGCACGCCATCCCGGTATGCCACGGTCACTTGTGATTTTGCGTCGGGGCGCAGCCAGCCGAGGCTGCTGTCGCGCAGAGCCGCCAGTCGTTCGACCAGACGGTGGGCAAGATGAATGGGCAAGGGCATCAACGAGTCGGTCTCGTCGCAGGCGGATCCGAACATAAGCCCCTGATCGCCTGCGCCCAATTCCGAGTGCAGACCTTGGCCCTCGCTCACACCCTGGCTTATGTCGGGGGACTGTGGGTGTATTCTCGAGACGACTTCACAAGAACGATAGTCAAACCCTATGTCCGAATGTACGTACCCGATTTTCTGGATAGTGTCGCGCACGGTGCGCTCGACGTTGCTCAGAGCCTTCCTGGCGGGTTCGTTATGTGCTGTCACCTCACCAGCCAATAAGACGAAGTTTGTAGTCACGAGCGTTTCCACGGCCACCCGCGCGCGCGGGTCGCGCTCGAGGAGGCTGTCCAGAACCGCATCGGATATCTGATCAGCGACCTTGTCGGGATGGCCCATCGATACGGATTCCGACGTGAACAGGTGCGATGCTGAAACTCGCTCGTGTGACACTTAGACGCCTCCTTACAGCAGATTTCCGGTTAACTAGAGGCATCTTAGAGCCACACCCGTCAACTCGCAACCCGGGCGGTGTAAGATACTTATCGGCCGACGTGCAGCAGGGGCTGACCGCTGCTGATCGTAAGCCGGTGCCGCTTAGGCCATGATTTCGCGCACGAGCACGAACGCTTCGGCATGATCGAACCCCACAGCATGGCCACGGGTAATGCTCAGTGCCCGCAACGCTGCGATCGAACGTTGGTGGGGAGCCTCCTTCACCTGCGATGCATACATGCCGCATGCCTCAAGCTTTTTATCGATATGATCGGAGATGTTCACGTAAACGTTCGGGACGAACGGGGGTGTGAGAGGGGCTGCGTACCAGTCGGTCTCGGAGACCGTCTCATAAGCCAAGATGCGTGTAGGGCGATGCAGATCGCCCGGCCGACTACAGACCATTGCCGCCTGGAACACTAGCTGGTGGTCGCGGTGAATATCACCGACGTGCGGTATATACAGGGTGTCCGGCTTAACCGCGGCAAAAACGTCGGCGAGGTGTTCGTTGAGGTCCGATGCGGGCAGCGCATCAAGTCGAGCAGCGGGAAGATCAAGGAAGTGGGAGCCCGCGAGGCCCAGGAAGGCGTGGACCGCCCGTGCCTCCGATTGTACACGGTCCACCTGTTCCCTCCCGAACCGCGACTCTTCACCTCGCGTGCAAATCACCACGTGCAGCGCATCCCCCCGTGCGACATGTCGCAGGATCGTACCGCCCACGCCGAAAACCTCGTCGTCCGGATGCGGGGCTATCACCAACACCGTTCTCATTGCTGACAGTGCTCTCCTTCTGTTACCGTCGCGAACCTCGCCCCAGGCACAAACAGCTCCGCGTAGTGATTATCTATCGCGTCGCTTCGTCCTTCCACCTGGGTCTCAGTCAGCCAGATGGCACCGTCGCCCGTTTGAACATGCATCGTGCCGGGGCTCCTGATACACAGGATGGTCCCTGGAGCGGCGTTTGGCGGATGGGGCGCAGTTTCCTCTGTGCTGGCCGGTTGTGCGCGCCAGATTGTGACCTTGTGGCGTCGCATGTACGTAAAAGCGCCAGGATACGGGCGTCCGGCGGCGCGCACCAGGCGATAAATCGCCTCGGTGGAGTGCGACCAGTCGACAAGTCCGTCATCAGGCGTTCGTCTCGGATAATAAGTCGCAAGAGCGTGATCCTGCGGTGTGCGCGGGAGCTCCCCGACCTTTATCGCCGGCGCAAGTTCCATCACGACCTCGGCCAGGACCTTGTTGGTGCGTGCGATAAGGTCCTCGGCATAATCGTCGGACATAACGGGAACCTCGCGCTGGATTATGATATCGCCCGCGTCGGGTTGATCCGCGAGAAAGAACAGGTTAACCGCTGCGCGTTCCCCCAGTAAGATCGTCCACGCTACCGGCGCTCTCCCGCGACCTCGCGGCAGCATCGTCGGGTGAAATCCCACTCCGCCATATCGGGCCAGGCTCACAAGACGGTCCGGCACAAGCTGCGACAACCCAATCACCCACAGCAGATCATGCGGGTGTTCGCGGAGGAAGTG
>JBHHXS010000409.1:0-2195 GCA_046757145.1 Phycisphaerae bacterium
TCAGTACTGCTGCACAGGTCGGTATGGAGATTAACCCAACTTAGCGGATTCGGGACTTTGGCAAGGCTAACTCATTGATCAATATAGAATCGACCCCATAGGTCTGCACTACATGCAGGTATCTGGGGCGGCCTGAGCGGTGGTGATTCTCGGCGGTGGCTGGCCTGGTAATTCGAGATCAAGGCGCTCGAGCAGTAGCTTGATTTCTCGCTCAGGCTCGGTGTAGCGCGAGAGCACGAGCTCACGCCCATCGGTGGTCGGGATGTGCACGTCGAGCATCTGCACCGCAGCGAATTTGTCGAGCACGCTGCGCGATGTGAGCCCGCCGGCATGTGGGCGCAACTGCTGCGCCAATGTGACATGCAGGCAGTAGGCCAGGAAGGCGATGAAGATGTGCGCCTCAACGCGATGTTCGAGTTGGTGGTGGATAGGCCGCACGGCGAGGTCGCCCTTGAGGTCTTTGAAGGCCTGCTCGACCTGCACGAGCTGAATGTAGTAACGCCACAGCTCGGCGGGATCGGTGCTGGTGAGATTGGTGCGCAGCAGATAACGCCCTTCACGCCGGCGTACTTCTCGCAGCTTGTTACGACGCAAGCCATAGGTGAAGGCACCGGCTCGGTCATCGACTTTCACCTCGACCAGGCGCCACGCGGAGGGCGACTGGTTTTGCGCCGCACCGAGCTTCATCAACAACGCTTCGCGGCTGAGCTTCATGGAGGATAGTTTCGCCAGGCGTGCCCACAGGCCTTTGAGCCGGCGCTTGCGCATGGCCCGCTCCTTGGCGATACGCTCGCGGCTTTGCGCAAAGACGTACATCTCCTCGTCCTGGGCCAGGAGTTTGACCTGCACGCCAGGGCGCGCTTCATGCCAGGGCTTGAGCAACAGCTCCTTCTCCAGGCGTGACAGCCGGCCCTTGGGCGTGCCGACCAGGTAATACACCGGTGGGTCGCTGCGACGCATCTCAGCCAAGACCGCCTCGGTCGGAATCCCGCGGTCCATCACCCAGACCCGGCGCGTCTTGCCATACTGGCTCTCAATGCGCCGCAGAAAGTCTCGCAGCGTCGTGTTGTCAGCGGTGTTCCCGGGCAACACCTCATAGGCCAGCGGTAAACCCTGGGGGGTCACCACCAGGGCAATGACCACTTGCACGCAGTCGCTGCGCTTGTCGCGCGAGTGACCGAACCGGCGCTTGTCGCCCTCCTCAAACGGTGGGTTTGCCTCGAAGTATGTGCTCGTCAGATCGTACAGCAGAACATCGAACTCGACGTTGAACAGATCCTTCCACCGCCCCACCAGGTGGTCAAAGACCGCCGTCTTATGTTCCAGTATCCGGTCGTGACATTCATACAATTTGTGGATGTCGCCCAGGCGTTCATCGGCCCCCAGCAGGTCTTTGAGCGCACTGCGTTCGAACCACTGCCGATGCAACCGCCACTCACTGCCGGGCGATAACAACCGGTAGGCCACCAGCACGAACAGTACCTGCTCCCAGCGCGTGCCCTTGCGGCTTCGCGCCAGGCGCCGCGACCAGAATCGGTCCAACTCCAAACGCTCCCACATCTTCAGCGCCAACCAGCAGGAACCCCACACCCGCGGCTGACACAGCCGTAGCTGCGACACACGCAGCCGGACCACCGAGGGGTCCTGCGCGCATTCATCAATACGGTCTTCGGGAAACAATGCGACGGTACGCGGCGCATCTTCGCGTTCGTCCAACACCTCAATGGAGCGGCGCCAGGCGCGTGCCTGCGAATCATTGATCTCGCCCAGATACAGCACATGGCGTTGCAACACGCGCCCATCAGCTACACGTCGATTCTCGACGACGCTCCAGTACCGATGCGTCTTACCATCCTTCTTGCGTGTCGTAGCGCGCAGAAACATGGAGACCCATTATCCACCTCAGCGCGCAAATGAAAACAACCAAGGTCTTCACTACAGCCGTTTTGGGCCGATTACCCCCAACCCCCGCTATACCAAACAATCACTTACGCGTCGTGAACGGCGCAAATCAGTGAAATTACGAGGTGAATCCGCTAAGTTGGGCTAGCCCTGCCTGCCCGCTCAGTTGCGCTGATCCATCGGTACGAAATCCCGCTGGGTCTCGCCCGTGTAGATCTGGCGCGGCCGGCCGATGCGCTTGTCGGGATCCTGGCGCAGTTCCTTCCAGTGGGACAGCCAGCCGGGCAGGCGCC
>JBHHXS010000410.1:0-2183 GCA_046757145.1 Phycisphaerae bacterium
TGGGTCGCGATAAAGTGTCACAGGATAACCGGCTGCTGCTGCTGTTTTAGTTCCACATTTTTTGCTTGTAACTGAGGACGGATATCAGTATCGTATTATAGGAATCCACGCAAATCGTGGACGAGGGATTGCGTTACGACTCCCAATTGTGATGGCTTCACATGCGTAGGTTCGTCTACGTGTGCCCGGTTGTTCCAGAGGCGTGTGGGAAGGTGCGCGGACGCCTATCCGCAGATCAATGCGTTTGGGAAACCGTTGCACCTGCAATGAGCAGCGTCGGCGTGTAACCGCTTCGCTAGGATGGCATATGCCAAACAGACGCCATTTGGCATACGTTGAATTAGCGCGGACCCCGTCATCGTCGGCGCGGGTCTGCGCAGCTTCAGGCGGCCGCGTGCTTTCTCGCCGGGCAGAAGCGGTCGCGCTAGCCACCTCGGCCATGGGCAGCGGCTATTTGATGGGTGCCGCCGTCACTTCGCACGCTCACGCCCCGCTTGGGTGGTTCTGCCTGCTGCCGATCTACTTCGCAATTCGCACGTGCGCACCGGGATGGGCGGGGGCGTGCGGCGCCGTGTGGGGCGCGTGCCTTTATGTTGCGCTGTTGCACGGTGTGGACATGGCGCCAGCGGCGGTGCCCGCGTTTGTGCTTCTCACCCTCGTTCCTGCTGTGTACGCGTTCTTAGGGGCGCTGGCCACGAGTTGGTTCGGGTACAGCCCGTTCGTTCTCGCCGTCGGATGGATGGGGGTGGAGCTTGCCTCGGCTCCCGTGGGTCTGCATCACGGATTGCTTGCCGGCACCCCGGCTGACGGCACACTGATGACGTGGGTCGGACAGGGTCTTGGCTATGTGTTCGTCGCGTTCATCGTAGCTGCGGTCAACGCGTCCGTCGTCTCGGCGCTGAGCGCCGTCCGTCTTAGGCTTGGTGATGAGAGGCATTCTCCGACGAGGACGGACCGCGGCGCCTCCCACATGCCGAAGGAACCACTGGTCTTCATCTCATCTCTCGCGGTTTCTCCATCACAACCACGTGCTCCACCGTTGTGCGGCGCCCGGTAGAAGTCAAGAGTCGGGATACGGCGTTGGGTCCTGAAACAGGACGTATGATGCACATTGGAGCATATCAACCTCGGCTGACGAGAACGTGAGGGGCGCGAGTATGCCTCAACTGAGATTTACGCGGAAGAAAGACAGGAGGATAGTGCGATGAAACACGGGTTAATGTTGTTTACATGCTGTGTAGCCGGCCTCGCCATGGCCATGCCTGCGCTGGGGGTTGAACCGTGCGAGGCATGCGGGCCCGGGCCGGATTGGATTAACGACTGTGGCAATCCGGGCGATGACATTCTCCCGCTCACCAAGGCGGAAATCGGGATCTACCTGGCCAGCGATTGCAGTGACGAGCCCAACAACTTCGTCCTCCACGGCAGCGCGACCATACACCGGGCCGGATCAGGCGGGACGGATACTATTCAGACCGAAATCACCGCAATGAACCTAGCCGGTGGCGGCTTCACCCTGCTCGCGGGGAACGGCCAGGGAACTCTTACGCAGCCCAGCAACGGGACGATTGTAGAGCAAGCCGATGACAACACAAAGGGAGACAGTTCCTTCGATGTGTTCTTCGAAGCGACTGTGCCGGGCATCGGAACGGTTTGGAACCACGATCCGCTCGTTGTAACGGCTGTAATCACGTGCGTACCTCCGCAGGCTGAGTACATTCACCCTCAGGGGCAGTGTGTTCCGCTCTACGACCAACGCGATCCGGGGGGGGGTACTATCGTGGCCTATTTAGGAGATGCCAAGCACGTCACATGGCCCGTGCCTGCGGTCTCCCAATGGGGCGTTGTCGGGATGATATTGGTGATCCTCGCGGCTGGGACGATCATGTTGTACAGGGCCCGCACGCGGGGGAGGTCGGTAGCGTAGGCTAGATAGATGCTCCCAAATGGTAAACCAGGAAACGCTCTTGCGCGGCTGCCCCGCAGCCTCCGGCTGCTCCGGGCCAGTTTCCCTCTTGCTGGGAGCTATTTAGCAAAGTCGGGTTGAACCGGGCGGAGGAAGGATCGGTCATTGCGCGACGATGGTTGTCGCTGCGAACACCGATCCATCCTCCGCTGGTCCATGACGGAATCGGCGGGGCGCGATCCGAGCCCGGAGCGCGAGCGACGGGTACATCATCATG
>JBHHXS010000411.1:0-2182 GCA_046757145.1 Phycisphaerae bacterium
CCCGGGCATCCGCCCTGCGGGGGTGTCGGGCTCCCTTGAATACGCAAATACACCCAGTGCATCGAAACGGAAAGCCGTCACGAACTCAACCAGCTCCTCAAACTCTGCCTCACTCTCCCCGGGGAACCCGGCTATCAGAGTTGTCCGGATAGTGACACCGCTGATGCGATCGCGGAGGGTCTGGAGAAGTCGCTCGGTCGCCCGGCGGTCAATCCGCCTGTGCATCGCCTTGAGCACGCGGTCGTTGATGTGCTGGAGCGGAAGATCGATGTAGTTGCATACCTTGTCACACTCCGCGATGGTGTCGATGATCTGCTCGGTGAGCACCGATGGATATGCGTACATGAGCCTGATCCAGCGAACTCTCTCGAGCGCGTTCAGCTCGCGCAGCAAGGCCGCCAAACCGCCTTCGATTCCGTCATCCCCAATGCCGTAGCTTGTGGTATCCTGCCCGATCAGATTGATCTCGACGGCCCCGTCGCTGATCAATTCGCGTGCCTCGGCTAACACCGCTTCCGGAGGTTTGCAGTGCATCCTACCGCGAATCGCAGGGATCGTGCAGAAAGTGCACTTCTGATCGCACCCTTCGCTGATGCGTAAGTAGGCGTAGTGTCTTGGTGTGATCCGCAGGCGCGCCGTGTCAATCTGGACGAACGGATGATAATCCGCGACGTACATTTCCGCGACGGGTGGCGGCTCGTGCCCGTGCGTGCCCAGCACCGCCCGGACAACGTCGTCTCGGTTGTTTACACCGACGAGCGCATCTATGCCGGGAATCCGCTCTAGAAGGGCATTCTTGTCGCGTTGTACCAGGCAGCCTGCAACGACAACGCGCCGTGCCTTACCATTGACTTTCCGGCCGACGGCCTCGCGGATCGCCTCGTCGGCCTCGGTGCGGGCAGCCGCAAGGAAGCCGCACGTGTTGACCACGATCACATCCGCGTCGTTCTCGTCTGCCGTGACTGCGCAGCCCGCCTCGCAAAGCTGTCCCAGCATCTTCTCCGAATCGACGGTATTCTTGACGCAGCCCAATGATATCAGGGTTACGAGCGTGGGATCGTTCATCTTGTCTTCCAGCCAACATAAGTCGGGTTATCGACGCAGTCTACCACGACCTGAGCCCAACGGAAGCACTGCGCTGCCGAACAGTCGTGTGTGGGACCGTGACACTTCCGAGAAGACCGGGTCGGCAGCTCAACGCTCCGTCGCGTGGTGGTCTTCCGCAGCCTCGCGTGTCCGGCCCCGGCTGGGGAGTACCCTGCCGCTACGGGATAGGGTGCCCGATGCGGAATACGCGCATGCACCGTGGTGCGAGTGGTCACCGCGCCAGGGGCTGAAACGCCAAGGCGGCGTAGGGTCTCGCCGGCACGATGCCGCCCGGTACCGCATCTTTCGAGCTGCGTCACCATGCGTCATCACGGGTTGAGGCGTCATCTCGCAGTCACACTACACGCGGAACGTCTAGCCCAAGCTACCGTGCGATGCTGTTCAGGGAGGCCGTGTCGCTACGGGGGGCAACGTGCGCTATAATGCCTTCATGCAGGCGGTCGAACAACTCGCGGGACTACTATCTGCCGCCCGCGTCGGCGTAGCCTTCACCGGCGCTGGAATCAGCACGGAAAGTGGCATCCCGGATTTTAGAAGCCCAGGGGGTATATGGGCCCGCCATCGGCCGGTGATGTACGACGACTTCATCCGTTCTCGAGCCGAGCGAGTTCGCTACTGGAAGATGCGGCGCGAGCTCTACCGTGAGTGTGCCGGTGCACAGCCTAACGACGGGCACCGTGCTGTCGTCAGGCTCGAAGAGCTTGGGCACATCATATGCGTCGTCACTCAGAACATTGACGGCCTGCATCAGGAAGCCGGCAGCCGCCGGGTGCTCGAGGTGCACGGCAACAATCGTAGAGTGGCCTGTGTCGGGTGTGGTAAGGAATGGGCGCCCGAGGATGTCCTTGCCATGATCGACGCCGGAGACGACGCGCCCGACTGCGACGAATGCGGTCGACCGCTCAAGTCGACCACTGTCGCGTTCGGGCAGGCGATGCCGGTCGAGATAATGGCCGAGGCCGCCCGCCTCTCGGAGCAGGCTGATGTCTACCTGGCGATCGGCTCCTCGCTTGCTGTCGAACCCGCCGCTTCGCTTCCCCGAATCGCCAAGTACCACGGAGCGAAACTTGTAATC
>JBHHXS010000412.1:0-2181 GCA_046757145.1 Phycisphaerae bacterium
ACCACCGATGCATGCCAGAACGGGGATTGCATCGGCACACCAGTGGTCTGTCCCGATAACGGCGATCTGTGCACCGATCTTGCCTGCGACCCTGCGGGGCCTGAGGGGAATTGCAACGCCCTCGTGAACGCCAACGAGGGTGAACCATGCAACGACGGGAACGCGTGCAACATAGGCGAAAGGTGCATAGACGGAGGTTGTTCAGGGGGTGTACCGGTGACCTGTCCCGACAACGGCGACGCGTGCACCGACTTGGCGTGCGACCCCGCGGGGGCAGAAGCGAACTGTTCAGCGGTCGTCGACGTCAACGAAGGCGGACCATGCGAGGACGAGCCCAACGAATGCACCCTCGATACCTGTGCCGAGGGCATTTGCACTCACCAGGACAACGGATTGTGCGGTGCCTGCTGTTTGCCGGACACTAGCTGTGTCGATGCGGCTTCAGGTACCTGCGAACAGCTTGGCGGCACGCCGGCGGGCTTGGGAGTCGCCTGCGGTTCGGACGACGACGGAGACGGCGTGGACAATCTCTGCGACCAGTGCGCCGGCGTTGACGATGCCGTGTTTGCCCCGGGATGCAAGGCGGCAATCCCCACCGTGTCCGAGTGGGGCCTGATTGTTCTCACACTACTGCTGCTTGTAGCGGGAAAACTGTTTTTCGGAGGGCGCCGAATCGCGGTCGGCCGATAACTGCCGACTGCTGTACTCATGATGTTGTACTTGCAGTACCACTGGAGTAAAGGCCGTGCGGGGCCTTGCCTGACCTCGGGCGTGATAATTCCCGCAGCAGCCTGTTTTTTTCTTGCAGTAGCGGGGGGCGAAGCGGTATATTGGCGGTTTGGTGTGGGTAGCGCATGGTAGCACAGGAGGGGGAGGAACTTCCTCGCTTTCCGTTGCAGGAGACGCAGCTTACCGGAGCTAGGAACTAGAGGCATTATCTTGGCGGCACAAGGGCATCATCATTCTGTTCTCGCGCGAACGGCTCTTGGAGCGGGCTTGCTGTCCGCCCTGATCGGAAGCGCGTACCTGATGACCGCCGCTCTACAGTCTCCGGAGCTGTGGTGGCTCGGTTGGGTCACACTGTTGCCTTTGTTCTTGGCGATCCGCGTGTTATCGCCCGCCCGGGCGATGTTAGCCGGCGCTCTTTGGGGCTTCTCGCTGTGCCTGTTCTCCGTGAATGCGGATGGCGTAGCGTTGGCACCGACGCTGCGCTCCTTCGCGCTTCTCACGGTGATCCCATCGCTGTACGCCCTCTTCGGGGTGCACGTAACGCGTCGCGTGGGTTTCAGCCCGCTGCTCCTTGGTATAGGCTGGGTAGCCGTCGAGTTCGCCCTGCAACCCCTCGCGCTGCGCAACGGTCTGCTGGCTGCAACGCAGGCGGATGGGCTTTTTGTACGCACGCTGGGCAACCTGGGCGGGTACGTGCTGGTCGCGTTCCTCGTTGCCTACGTCAGCGCGTCGTTGCTCTCGGTTATCAGCGACGTGTGCATCGACATACCCGGGCGCCGGTACGTGCCCGGATCAGGTGCGGGTCGGGGCCGCCCGTTCCCCATTGAGGCTCCGGTATATACAAGTCGTTTCGTTCACTCCGCGCAACCGCGAGCACCGCCCGAGTAAGGGTTCCCATCCGGCTGCTGATGGGCCGCGCCTGTTCGTTCCGCACCGCGGGACATTTGCTCGGTCCGTGCGGCGGGTCTGAACCGCCGCGAAGCAGGTTTTCGGTTTTTACCGGGTAATGGATTTTTCTGCTTCTTATTTGGGTGTTTTGGTTGTGTTTATTGCATGGTCGGCGTCCGTGCAGCTTCCGAGGTTGGGGCGGGTGTTTCACTTGTTCGCGTCAACCGTCCGTCGTGATCTTCCGGCGCCGGCCAGTGCACTATTGTTCTTCAGACAAGAGGATGGATGGAAAGCCTCTTGTTGAACCGCTTGGAGGAAAAGGAAATGAGAGGTATTGGTTTCTGGCGTCCCGCGTTGGGCGCTCTAACTGTTTTGGCTTTTACTTTGGACGCCTCCGCCGTCAACATCAATAAGAAGGTCCGGGAGTATACGGATCAGGCGGGCGGCGAGGTGACCCCGCCGGGGCCCCCTAACACCACCATGTCGCCTGCGAACGACTGCTCGGCGCCTCACGCTGCCGGCGTCTTGAATGCAGCTGGCGGCACCCTCAGTGGTGATACCTTC
>JBHHXS010000413.1:0-2154 GCA_046757145.1 Phycisphaerae bacterium
CAGGTTATGGAAGCAAAGCCACCGTACGCCGACGCGACCGCGGACGTTGAGAACAAACAAGGGGGGTAGCTGAAGCACAACGGCGTGCTGCTGCAGTCGCCACCATTTTCGACAGGCGCTCTGCCGCCACCTGCTCGACGCGCCTGGCGAGCGCGGTACTCTGGTCAGCAGAGCTGACGTACGATCTGCATTACGGAACCGACCAGCACCGTTTGTGGCCCACTGACATGGAGTTGAGCGAACCGATGCTTGATGAGGAGTCATTGGCCCCCGCTCGTGCGCTGTCTCCCGGATTGCCGGTAGGCTGGCACGTGCTCCACACCAAGTCGCGCCAGGAGAAAACGTTGGCCACCTTCCTCGCGTCGAGGCAGATCGCCTACTACCTTCCGCTGGTGCGGTCAATACGCTTCCACGGTCACCGCAAGGCAGTTGTAGATGCTCCGCTGTTCAGCGGATACTTGTTTCTGTGGGGGACCCGCGAACAGGCTTTCGAAGCGGATCGCACCGGGCGCGTGGCGGGCATCATCACTGTAAACGACCCAGCGAAACTAACCCATGAGCTGGAGAGTGTACGGCTCGCACTCACTAGCCGGGTACCGCTGGCGCTGTACCCCCGCCTCAAGAAAGGGTTACGTGCCGAGGTGAAGGCCGGCCCGTTGAAGGGCATCCAGGGTGTCATTGTCGGCCGGGGGCGGAACTCACGGTTCTTCCTCAACGTAACCGTTCTAAGCCAATCCGCCGAACTTGAGATTGATGCCTCGTTGCTCGAACCGGTCGATTAACCAGTACAAAGGCAGGCCCCCGGGCAGCGCAGGGGACGTGCATGACTATCCGTGCAGTCGCGCGGGCAAAAGCCGGCGGCTGGCATAGGCGCGGGACTTGTCAAAACCGTCCGGTGCGACGGTGCGGATTCCTCTGTGGTAAGTCCGGCACCTTCAGCATATAACGACCGGGGAGATGTCGTGTGATCTTCTAGGTGTACGAACGCTTCCGTTTACGGCCCGGCGCAATTACTACTACGAATTCAAACACTTGATGTTTTGGGGCGTGCTGGCCGGCGTAGTCGAGGGTCAGTTCGCTAGTGTCGTTGTCTCAAAGACGTTCCACGCCAGCGAGCGTCTGATCGCTATCGCTACCGCGACCCCAATCGCGGCTCACCTGTTCAGCCTGCCATGGGGTATGTTGTCCGTCGGAAGGCGTAAAGTCCGCATCGTCGTACTGTTGGCCTGCGGTGTGACGCTCTGCGTGGGGACGGTAACCGCTGCCCCGGTGTCCCCAGCAGGGGCGATCTGGTTTATCGCCCAGATGGCAGTTGCCCAGGTGCTGCTTACCGGCGTGCTTACGGTGCGCAGTGCGTTTTGGAAGTCGAACTACCCGCGGAATGTGCGCGGGCAGGTCACGGCACGGCTACAAACGGTCCGGTTTGTGGTCAGTGTCTCCGCGGTGCTCGCAGCCTCTGCGGTCTGCGACATCTACCCGAATGCGTACCACTACGTGTTCCCCGCCGCCGCCGTAGCAGGTGTCATCGCGATCACGATCCTGCCAAAACTGCATATCCGCGGCGAGCGCAGCGAGCTTTCGCGCGGGAGGCGGGCTTCGGCTGACAACTGCCATCTCCCAAGCGCGGTGGAGCCCTTCAGCATGGCCGGTCTGCTTTGGCCGGGGCGCGTGCTTGGGCAGATGTATCGAGTACTGCGTGATGACAGGCGGTTTGCGTATTACTGCACTGCGCAGCTCTTCTCCGGTCTGGGCAACCTCTTGACCATCTCCATCATCGTCGCAGTGGTGACGCGCGACTTGGACGTCGGGGAGACGTGGGCGTTCTGGATAAGTACGGCGCTGATAGTGGCACTGCCAAGGATCGTGATGCTCGGAACCTTTCGCCGGTGGGGACAGTTGTTCGACCGCCTCGGCGTGATCCGTTTTCGCCTCGTTAACGTATGCTGCTGGACGCTCACCCTAGTGCTGGGCTTGGGCGCGACGTTGGCAACGGTGAAGCTGGCACCTCTGCGCCCGGCGTACCTGGTGTTAGCCGTGGGGCTGTTCTGTCTAAGAGCGATCACTTATGGGTTGAGCGTGGGAGGAGGCGCGCTTGCTTGGAACCTCGGCCATCTGCATTTCGCGCGTCCGGAGAAGGCAGAGATCTACATGGGT
>JBHHXS010000414.1:0-2142 GCA_046757145.1 Phycisphaerae bacterium
GGGTGACACCCGGAACTATCGAGGGCGTTTGCACACCCGTCACGCTGGCGCGCAGCGCCAGCGCCAGGTTTCACGCGGAGCTCGTGACGGCGCCGAAAGGGAAGTCGGCACTCGCCCATCACATGGCGGTTCCACCGCCATGTGATGGGTGTTTTTTGGGTCTTCCGGAGTTCATAGCAGAAATTTCGTCCGCTCGCCAGCACGCTGTCACAGGAAACTAGAGGATGTGTGTGTGGGGCACTCCTCCGATTGCCCCTCCCGCAACGGGAGGGGTCCTTTTTGAGACCGGCTACCCTCGTCACCTCTGATAGCCTGCTGGCCCGATTGTGCACCCGCTGGTCGGGACTGACCCACATTGCCGTGGATACGGAGTTCGAGCGTTCGACCACATTCTTCGCACGCCCCGCCCTGCTGCAGGTGGCGGACGGCGCGGACCACTATCTGATCGATCCACTCGAGATCACCGACTTTGCACCTTTTCTCGCTTTGTTGGGCAGTATCAGGCCCACCAAGGTCATACACGCTTGCAGTGAGGACTTGCAGGTATTTGAACGCCTCGGGACTGTCGTGCCTGTAGGCATATTCGATACCCAGGTTGCGGCCGCCTTTCTCGGTCATGGATACGCCACCGCGTATCGCACCCTGGTAATGGACGTCATGGGCGTGGACATTCCCAAGCAGGAAACGCGATCCGACTGGCTGCGCCGTCCCCTGTCGCCGGCGCAGAGCGAATACGCAGTGCTGGATGTGGCGCATCTACTGCCGATCCATGCCTTGCAGATGCACGCGCTGGCCGCCTGCGACCGCGGCGCCTGGGTAGAGGAGGAATGTGCGCGCCTGGTCGAGCAAGGCAAGTATAATGCCGATGCGGCGAACGCCTACAAACGTATAGGCCAGGCGTGGCAACTGGAGCGGAGAAACCTGGCAGTGTTGAGAGCGGTGTGTGCATGGCGTGAGCACGAGGCGCGCACCCGGGACGTACCGCGTTCGCGCGTAGCCACGAATGAGGCGTTATTCAGTATCAGCAGGCACGCACCGTGCGACGTCGATGCCCTGCGCGCGCTCGAGGCGCTGAAGAACCGCGAGCACCGGCGCAGCGCAGCAACGATTGTGCGGATTGTTAATCGGGTAATGTCACTGGGCGACGAGCATCTGCCCGAAGCGCTGCCGAGACCTTCTGATCTGGACCGCTACCGGGAGCGCCTCAGAGCGTTGAAATGCGCTGTCAAGCACAAGGCAGACGCGCTCGGTATTGCGCCGGAGTCGCTGGCTCGGGGCCGTGCACTGGAAGCGCTCGTGCGCCATGCGCTCATCGAGCATCGCAAGGACCTGCCGCCCTATTTCAGCGGCTGGCGGGAAAACGTCATCGGTGCAGAGCTTCTTGCCATGCTGCATTGAAGGGGAAATCGGGACATGACGAACGGCACGTTAAGAACTTTCATCCTGCTGCTCGCCTCCAGCCTGGCGTGCCTGCCGGCTCGAGCGCTGACCGATCTGCCGCGCGGCTTCGCCGGTATTGCGGTGGGCGCACAGTGGACCGATGTCGAGAGCCAGTTCGATTTCCAGGACCTGGCAGCACCAACGACGCCGTGGGACGAGCATGTGGCGCAATGTGGATATCGCTCGGTGCTGATCGACACCGATAATGGTGAGCTGTTGCTCACGGTCAACGATTTCGTGGTCACCGACATCAGCTACACGACGCCGATCAAACCAGGCAGCGACCTGCTCGCGGTTGCGGATCTGGTCATGCAGAGCTACGGCCAACCCGATTCCGCCTCGATGCGCAGCGTGGTGGGCAACGTCACCATCGACAAGGACAAGGTGAATTTCATCACCCTTGCATACAAACGCGCCAATGGCGTCGTGTTCGCCATCAGCGGCAGGGAACTGTGGCAGTACCAGATTAGCGTACGCCTGGAGCGCTACCGTTGGCACGAGAACAAGACACTCCGGTGTGCGCGCCAACTTGCTGCGGAAGCGAAGCAAGAGCGGGCAGCAAACCCCGACGCCGAAGACGCGAACGAGCCCGGAGCGCCTACCCCGGAGTGAACATCGCGCAGGCGTCCAGCCGCTAGCTTGTTCCCGTCCAGAAAGAACAACTCTCGCCAAGACGCAAAGATCGTAAAGCGACAAGTGATT
>JBHHXS010000415.1:0-2136 GCA_046757145.1 Phycisphaerae bacterium
CCAAGAGATCAAAGCCCGTGCGTTGATGCACTTCATCGATCATTTTACCTGAGAAGTGTTCCGAGTCAGCGATCATCAGCGTGCTGCCTGGTTTGGACTCCAGGATGGAGTGTGCCAAGTCCATCAGTTCCGGTGTCGCTTCCGCCACACTTCGTGCCGCCGTGGCGGTCGTAAAACAGACCGGCTGATGGGTATCCGCGTCGAGCACCCAAAACGTCTGGGCCATTTTGACCGGTTTGTGCCCTTTCGTTTCAACGCGCTCGCGCATTCTCCGCTTGCTATAGGTGCGAACGCGATGAGGATCAACCGCTAGTAATTCTCCCCGAAAACAGCCTGAAGCACGACGGATTTTCCCCAGAGCCACCTGGAGACACATGCTGTCCGATATCGTTCGTTCGGCCAGCACGTGATAGATGGCTACGTCACTGGCGACAAAGGGTAGTCCATTAACGAGTTCAAAGCCTCCACGTTGATGCAGAGTACGGTCAGAGCGGATCCCGGTCGTGCAGATCGCGGCTTCATGAACGAGCTGCATGGCCAATCGCGGCTCCACGCGCCGAGGGGGCTGCCCTGTCCAGCCGCACAGCAGGTCCCAAGTCCCCAACCGCAAATGTTCGGCAACCAACAACCAGACGCCCGCCAGGTTCCCGGAAACTTTATCCGCCAATAACTGGCGTACCCCACGCTCAATGTTGGCCGGATCACATTCCTCCGACTTCGTTCGTTTTCGGCTTACCTGCGTTTCCAGTGTGGTCGGCGGTTCATGACGTGGTCGACACTGGTAGAGTTTTTTTTTGAAGCCCATACTCCGCAATGACACGTGCTACGCTTCGCGTGCTGATCGCGAATCCTGTTTGACGCAGCTTCTGCGCGATCACCTCAGCCGACATCTCGGGATCGAGGAAGCGGTAGCGAATGACCTGTCGCACAAGTTCTCCGGTACGTCGGTAATTCCTTTTCGGGCCTCGCGACTTGCTCAATAGTGATTGCGCGCCTCCTTGCTCATAAGCATAGCGAATCTGAAAGTAACGCTGCTTCGTAAAGCCGTATTTCTGCGCCGCCTTGGTTGGCCCGAGCCCCTCGCAATCTCCCTCGATCAACATCGCAAGTTTCCGGGAGACCTCATCATCATCCAGTACCGCCAGCGATCCGCGGTCGCCAACGATGGCCTTGGCTTGCCCGTCATAGTACATCTGCGAACCTCCTGTCAGCAGGCGTAACAAACAACCACACGAATACCAACAGGTTATCGCAGAATCGCCAAATAGTCAAATTCAATATGGCAGTACCTGCGCGGACTATACATGAATCTAAGTGGCTGGAGTGACTACATGGGTCCATGTGCTGCCATATTTAATTGGACCCTAGCATCCCCTGGCTCACCCCTCCATTCTATGATCTCTTCAGTGCCGGTCAAGAGAACTAGCCCCTGAAAATCGCTGGCTTTGCCGGTGAGAATTTACAAGGCTCTGCCGTTCCGTGCGTGAATCTGGTAGACGATCCCCCTTGAGGAAGGCCCCTTGGGGCGAAAGGAGGATCGTCGTGAAAGATTGGCAAAGCATGGCCCACGCCAAGTGGGAGTGCAAGTATCATGTAGTCATGTTGCCAAAATACCGTCACAAGCGTCTTTACGGAAGGGTCCGCCGTGAGGTAGGCAAGATTCTTCGAGAGTTGTGTCGGCAAAAGAGCATCGAGTTGCTGGAAGGCAACGCGATGGTGGATCACATTCACATGCTCTTGAGCGTTCCGCCCAAGTACAGCATCTCGCACACGATAGGGTTTTTGAAAGGGAAGAGTGCGGTGCGGATCAACCGAGACGTGCTGGGCAAGAAGGGCAGCCTGTTCGGGCGGTCGTTCTGGGCCCGTGGTTACTGCGTGAGCACGGTCGGTTACGATGAGGCCAGCGTTCGACGTTATATTCGGGATCAAGAAAAACTCCAAAGAGATCAAGATCAAGCGGAGTTCGACTTTAACAAAGAGTGACTCACAGGCCCCTTTAAGGGGCCTTCCTCATACCACCGGCTCTGCCAGCGATTTTCAGGGGCTAGTTCTCTTGACCGGCACTGAAGAGATCATAGGACGGAGGGGTGAGCCAGGGGATGCTAGGGTCCAATTAAATATGGCAGCACATGGACC
>JBHHXS010000416.1:0-2088 GCA_046757145.1 Phycisphaerae bacterium
TATCGCGCCAAACGTGATCTCGTGTGCGGGGAGTTGGCAGGGTCGCTGGATTTCGTCAGGCCCAGCGGCGGCTTCTACGTCTTTCCACGAGTCCCGCGGGGCTACTCGGGCGCTGCTGCGTTCACGGAGGAGGCGATTCGTCGGAACGTGCTGGTGATCCCCGGTGATGTCTTCAGTCGGCGCGACACTCATTTCCGCATCAGCTACGCAGCAACGGACGACACAATCCGCAAGGGCTGTGCAGTGCTACGTTCGTTGGCGGGCTGAGTCCGCGGCGCCCGGCGGACTACGTGGTCGTTGTGCCGCCGAGCAGGAACGTGAACAGCAGTTGGATAAGAGCCGGAAGAATCGCGTTGATCAGACCGCTTATGAACGTTGTAAACACTTTGCTTATCTCCAGACGACGTTTAATTGACGGGGCCGCGCCACCGACGCGCCGATCCGACGCCCCGCGTCCTAATGCCCGCGCCTGCATTAGCGCCCCTATACGCGGACGCGCAAGAAAACACCCGCCGAGGCGGGCGTCTTCGAAGAAAAAGCGGCAATCACCTACTCTCGCCTTGCGACTACCATCGGCCGTGCGGGCTTAACTTCCGTGTTCGGAATGGTAACGGGTGTGACCCCGCACGTATTGTCACCGCGGCAACAGGCTACCTGGTGGCCCCACGAAGTCAAGGCCCACCAATTATTAATCTCAGCCTGCGCTGTTCGGGTGCACGCCAAGGCTCGAGGTGGGATCGCGCCGTCGGACTGTGCCATGTGCAAACGGATAGAGCGCGCATGCGACAAGTCTACGTGGGGACCCGCATCGTACCCCGCTCTCGCTGTGCAGTGCATCGGTGAAGGCGGGGAGGTCACGGTACGCTGTGCTGCACCTTTGCGGCGGCGGCTCTTCAGGCTGCGGCGCACGGCGTGTCATCCGTTTTCGGTGCCGTTTAGTGAGTCAAGCTTGAATTCTATGGGATCAGGCTGCTCGGCAAGCGCTATATTCGGTGGCAGGTGGAATTCCGGCACCCATACCTTCAGTGTCCCAAGGTCGGCCAGATCGGCCTCTTTGAGTTGTATGACCGCGTATGCGCGCGTATCGCCCCGAAGCAGCGCTGCAATGTCGTCAGTGGGGCCGGTGACCCGGATTGTCTGGGTCACCAGGGTAAGTGGGTTGCCATCACGCCCCACGGCACGGTAGGCCTTGCCCAGGCTCGCGAAGCTGACCGCAAGCTTGACGGGTACGGTGGGGATTTCAGCGGTTCTGCGATCGGCCCGAACAGTCGCAGTCACCTCGATGGTGTCTGGTGTGAGGACGGCATCCGGCCCGAGCCTGCCGCTGTCGAGCGTTACCTGTATCGTAGCGGGCATCCCTGGCGGCTGCTTGCGCAACAAGCGTTCGACGTCGGGAGCTATGTCCAACTGCGGGCGCTGCCCGGCTGCGGTCTGCTGAGTGTAAACACTATGTCGCATTCGGGCGGTGGTGACCGTCCGTTTAAGCTGCGGCTCCACTTCGTAGGAAAGCAGTAGTCTTCGCATCACAATGTCGACCTCTCTTGTGACCATTCGGTCGACAACGAGCGGCAGTGACGGGGGGTTGACCGACAGGACGGTCAGCCTGCGGAAGTCGCGCCGTTGCTGGGCGAGTGCTCGTTTCACCTGATCTTCGTCGAGCGGGAAGTTTGTGGGCCCGGAGGGCAGATCGACGATGGGAAGGCGTACGGTTAAGGGTTCATCCTGTGCCTGCAGTTTGTCGACGATCCTCCGGGAACCGGCGAGCTGCACCTCGAAGAACTGGGATTCGGCGGTTGGGTCGATCTCCACCAACATGTTGGAGTCGCCGGCAGGGACGACGTCGAACGAGATTCGCGCGGTAACCACCTCGTTTACAAGGCTGTCCGCCGCTGCCCAGATAAGGACGGTCAGAATGCCGGTTATGCTAAGCAGCTTTACCTGTTCCATCCTTGCGGGTGTCTCCTACGGCGACTGTGGACACTGCCTTGCGCCTGGCGAGCTTTCGTTTTGAAGTCTCGACGGTAAGCTCCTTCACGAGGGCTTCGCGCAGGGCGTTACTGGTAAGCGCCCTGCGAAGACGACCGCGCT
>JBHHXS010000417.1:0-2054 GCA_046757145.1 Phycisphaerae bacterium
TTAGGCCATTTCGATCGGTGTGTGGCTCTGTCGTTTTTCAACGCGTGCCGCGTGCCGGGGCGTTTCAACCCGTCGCTCGCGCTCCGGGCTCGGTTAGCGATGCGGTACGTGTCAATTGCGCTACGGGCTCGGATTGGTGTAATTCGTGTCGTCGTTATTCGTATTGTAGTGTCGGAGATCCATCGGTGGCCGGCCTACTGGCCCTCAAGGACGTACGCGACGGCTGCATGGACGCTTCGCTCGTTCCACAGATAACGCGTGCTCCCGTGCTGCGTCCATACACGGGCTTTAGGTGGAATACATCCTGCCTCGCGCAATCGACGGGTCGTCCAAGCTTTCAGCTGAGTCATAGCGCGTTCGGGCGTCACGTCAGGGCAGACAACCACTGCGTGAACGTGATTCGTGCGTGCATTGACGCCGAGCAACTCCCATCCCCGATGACGGCAGTGCGCCTCAATAGTCTCCACAACGATTCTCCTGGCAGCACCCCTCAGTTCCACGGGTTGATGGCGAAGTTGTGTGCTTTCCCTTACTGCGCGTACGGAATCCGGCGTAAGATAAGGCGTCTTGGGGATGTTATGTTCGTCGTCCACCGACCACCTTGGGTCGCCGTGCAGCCACGTGCCGTAGCACGTCCAGGTCAACATGTAGGCCAGCGGTTCCGACATCATAGTAGCCTTACGCGAACATGCGTCGAAGTCAATCCGAGCCCCAAGCGCCAGCGCGGGGTTGCTTCGCGCGTGATGGGCGTTGGGATCATTCGACGCGTATGGGGCGTTGGAGGGTTTCACTGCGTACATGGCGCCGGGGTATTCCATTCAGTATACGGATCCGGCATGTTTCAACGTGTCCCGCGTGCCGGGGCGTCTCGACCCGTCTCTTGCGCTCTGGGGTCGGATCCCTATGGTCCACCTGTCCCCGCTCGAGGCTCGGATTACCGTGCTGCATCAACACGTCGTCCGATCGCCGGTGCTGCGCTTGCCATAGCGTTGTCACTGGTGACGGTGTTTTCCGGGTCCGCTTTGGCTCAAGGCGGCGACGAATGCGAGATAAGGTGGAGCACCGTCGACAGCGGTGGCGGTATGAGCACGGGGAACGGTTACACGATGCGAGGCACCGTCGGCCAACATGACGCCGATCTCGCTACACCGCTTACCGGGGACGGCTATGTGTTGTTCGGCGGATATTGGCTGCCGAACCCGACGAGGCCTGAAATCCCGGAACCCGCCCACGACGTGCGCAAACACCGATACCTTACTATCAATACGATCACCAACCCGAGAAACGTCGCTTTGAAAGTCGAGCTCGTTTCGATGAAGCGTTGCAGCGGTGAACCATCGAGGGCCTGCATGAGCGAGGACGACTGCGAAGCCGCCGTGCCGGGGAGTGGCACGTGCATCGAGCATCCGGACGTGGGCACAGCCGGGGCGTGGTGGGTGCAGGCTCCACAGCAGGAACAGTTGGGTTGCCTGCCCGGTCCCTGCGGCGACGAGGACTGGCTCGCACGGGTTGACGCTACGCCATACTTCGATACGTGGACGCTCAGCACATTGCACATAGGCGACTGCGAAGTCATTCCAGTTGCGACTTATGAGATTCGGGCATGTCTACCGCCGGATGGCTTGATCTGTAGTGATCCCCTTATCATTGGCACGATCGGACAGCCGTTCGTATCGCCGGGCTTCCGCGGCAACTACGGCGACGTAGCGGGCACCGTGGTAGGGACCGAGTTCGCACCGCCGGATGGCTTCACCAACGTGGTCGACATATCGGCGTACATCCTGACCAAGCAGAACTATGGCACTGCGAACAATCCGCAGACGCATCCGACGTGGGTGGATCTGCACGGCGTCGGCAGTTCCCCATTCGTCTGCCGAGAGGCACAGACGGCCTGCAATGATTCTGGTGACTGTCCGCCGGGCGATTCCTGCACAGCCGGCAACCCACCGCAGTACATCATCAACGTTGCCGACCTTACGCAGATCAAGAAGGCCTTCGCCGGCGACCCCTGGACCTCCGACCCCGGCAACATGACCCCCGCCCAATGCCCGTAG
>JBHHXS010000418.1:0-2028 GCA_046757145.1 Phycisphaerae bacterium
TGCGGGAAACGTAATGCGGCGAGGTCGATGCCGAAACACGCTGATGGACCTGGCCGAGTTCCTGGGCCCCATCGAACGGGAGGGCATGCGGCGCGGCGAGCCTGTCCGGACGGTGCTGGAAAGCACGACCAATTCCCGCGCCATACAACGCATGCTGACGCAATACGGCGCAGGTGCCGGCATCGACATGACGGCCGAGGTTCTCGACGCGCGCAAGATCCGGATCATCGCCGAGAGCGTCTGTAAGTGCGACCGTCTGGATGCCCAGGTGCTCAACGACCTGGCCCGCTCGAACCTCAAGCTTCCGGTGTGTTACATGCCGGATGACGAGGAGTTCGCCTTGCGGGAGCATCTTCGGGCACGAAGCGATCTGGTGCGCATGCGCACCATGCTGAAAAACCGCGTGCACGCCGTGTTGCATCGTCGTGGCATTCTGGCGCCCACGGCCGATTTGTTCACCAGGACCGGCCGGACGTACCTGGCCCAACTGAAGCTGGAGGAAGCCGGACGCGCGATTCTCGACCGCTACCTGGAGACCATGGACCAGATCCATCGAGCGGTCGAGGAATCGACGGCCTCTTTGAGGGAGCTGATGCGTCGTCCTCGCTGGAGCAAGGCGGCGGCCCTGCTTTTGACCATGCCGGGCATCGGACTGATCACCGCCCTTACCATCCTGGCGGAACTGGGAGATCTGACGCGGTTTCGCAGCCGCGCGGCGGTGGCCAACTACGCCGGCCTCGTTCCGATCATCCGGGACAGTGACCAAAAACACTTTGCCGGCGGGATCAGCCATCGCGGCTCGAACCATCTGCGAGCCGTGTTGGGCGAGGCGGCTTGGATGGCGTTCCCCCGTGTACCTGTGTACCGTCACCTGTTCGAGCGCATCGAACAGAAAAAGAACAAGGCCACCGCTATAGTAGCCGTGGCCAGACGGATGTTGGAGGATGCGTTTACCATGCTGAAAAGAGACGAGGCGTTCCGTTACGTCGAGGTGCCGATGGCTGACACGTCGCAACAAGTCGGTACGGTCACCCCGGCACGCGAGTCGCGCAGCGGCCGCAAGACCGCATCGAGCGTCGCAGGCTGAAGCTGTGTTGGCGTGAGTCGGGGTCGCGCCCGACAACAACGCCGTTGCCCTACGTGAGCCGCCGCTCGAATGCGACATCGTGGAACCCGCCGGCGACGGGGATTCCCCCCGTCGGTTTGGCGGAGTTCGAATGGATACGTGGAACGCGGTTCGTTGACTGTGCCGTAGACGCGGTTTGTGACCTTCTTGGCAACCGCTTGGGGGCTGCTCGCCCCCAAACCCCTCGGCTTCAATCCCCTCCGGAAAGGGGGCTGACGCCGACCGGAGACGCTCAAAAATGCGAAACGGTCCTTGACAGCGAACAGCCTCTTCATGGATACTTCACTTACCTCGAATCAATCCGTCCCCACCCTTCGCGAAAAGACGCGAAGGATGGGGCACCCATGCACAGTTCCGACTCAATTCCTCGGCGCGGATAGGCGCAGTACGGACATGCGGAACTCTCTTCAACAGCGGTGGAGATTACCCCCGCCTCGACTTGCTTGTATCGTGACGTTCCCATGTCGCGTGCGCTGCACTCACTTCTACGTCTTGCCACCCTGTCGTCGTCGATGACCCGACCTACCAGGCTGGATGACCCGACCTACCCGGCTGCTTGCTCGGTCGGTCGTCGGCAGGCGCCACTCCACATGGGCGACGATTGGAACCATGATGTCCATTCCTCTCGCGTGCCTGCACGGTCGAACACTATCCCGCACTCCGGACACCTCCCACCGCTCGCCAACCCTTTGAGGATATACCCGCATTCGAGGCAAATCTCGCAATCCTCCGATCCGATGCGTTTCCTCAGCAACGCCTTCTCCAAACTCGGTATCGCTACCCTGCATACCATGCAGAATATAATAAGAATGAGCATTGTTGGCCAAGCGGATGGGAGCCAATCGACCTCTGGGCTTCCGGTGATGAGCAGAAAGAATTGGCACGCAGACAGAATCATTATG
>JBHHXS010000419.1:0-2014 GCA_046757145.1 Phycisphaerae bacterium
TTACGCGTGATGTCGGGTGTGGTCACCGTCTGCGCCAGCGACTTGAGGCCTTCGTCGGTCTTCGCATCGCAGGTGTCGGACCACGTACCACGCCCGCTACTGCCAAGGCAACGTGAGCGTCATATGACAACGCGGCCGGGCGCCGTGTTCGGAAGCGAGACTAAGCCGGAGAGCCACGCAACGATTCAGGGTCAGTCATGGCAACCAGCCCACTTAGACAGGTAGCACGCGCAGATACGGGACCCGCAAACAGAAACGAGTCCCACTCGGGCCCCGTGCTTCCCGGTGCCCCGCCCCAACCGTGCCCTGAGCTCCTTACCGAGGAGGAGGCGATTCGCTATCTGCGTCTGGACACGATCACTGGCCTCAGCAACCCGGGCGAAACGTTGGCCCGGTACCGCGCTCAGGGTATGCTGAGAGGGACGCAGGTATCGAAGCGGGTTTTCTACCGCCGGGTCGAGCTTGACCGCTTCCTGGAGCGCGTGACGGCCGAGAACCCGCGATAGGGAGGGAAGAGTCGTGAACTCAAGCGTCACACTGACAACCCACAAGGTACGCAGCCCAAATGGCAAGCGTTACGTGTACCACCAACTCCGATGGTTCGGTCCTGACGGCACGCGCTACAGTGAGAACATCGGCCGGACCGACAAGGTATCGAAGCGACAAGCGGAGAAGTTGCGTCAGGCCAAGGAGCTGCAACTCCGCGCCAAGCCGGGCCTCCGGAGTCCGGGTCGGATCCCCGCCCTTGACAGGTTCCTCGACACCTACATCGAGTCGCGACGGGCGGAGCTTGCGCCCGGAACCATCGAGCTTCATGAGCAGACGGCCCGTTATCTGAAAGCCTTCTTCGGAGAATCGCGCCGCCTGGATCAGATCACGCGATATGATGCTCGCGAATTCAAAACGAGCCTCAGCAAAGCTGAGCTCAACCACGTGAACAAACGTAGGCACACTTCGATGAGTCACCAGACGGTGGATCAGCACATCCGCAACGCGCGAACCATCTTCAACCGGGCCCTTGACGATGACCTGATCCAGCACAACCCGTTTGACCGCCTGACCGGCGGTCTCCCGCAGGCCCAGAAGAACTGGCACTATGTGAGCCTTGAGGAGTTCACGAGACTCCTGGCAGCCTGCCCGAATCAGGGATGGTGCACGCTGCTAGCGCTGTGTCGCCTGGCCGGACTTCGGCAAGGCGAGGCCCTGGCTCTTCAATGGCGTGACATCGACTGGGCCACGAATCGGCTGACTGTATGGGCGGGCAAGGCCAAACGACGCCGTATCGTCCCGGTCGCGCCCGAACTCCTTCCGATCCTTCGCGACGCTTTCGAGGACGCTTCTGAGGGCGAGCCGTTCGTCGTCGCCGGCGTCGTGCATCCGAACGTCTGGCGTGACTTCCAGGTCATTCGCAAGCGAGCCGGAATCACGCCGTACGCCAAGTGGTGTCACACGCTCCGCAAGAACCACGAGAGCGACTGGATCGCCGCTGGCTTCCCGTTCCACGTCGTCGTCGAGTGGATGGGGCACTCCGATGAGGTCGCTCGCCAGCATTATCTGCGGGTCAACGAGACCGACCTTCTAGCAGCAACTCACACCCCGATTGGACACAAGCTGACGCAAAAATAGATATGACTTTTCGCGTCGCGGAGCCGGCGCGGAAGGTCTGTTGGACGGAGCGGCGTGGGGTTTGGCGTCACGGGGATGGGCGCCCGTGGTGCCGGATTGGCTGTCTGTAGAGTCGAGATCCTGATTGATCGCCGTTTCCGGGGAACTGAGCGCGCAGCCCTCGTGGTGGCGTTCTCGAGGCGTTCGAGAACACACTTGATGGATCGGATGCTTACCACGGTTGGTCGCGCACCGGGCCGGCTGTTGTGCACAGGCAGACGGTTGAACGGCCAAGCGGTCACGCCATACAGCCTACGGTGCGGGGCCGCGGCGGCGTTCTTGTCGATGCTCCAGTTCATGGCTGCCGCAGTGAGGGCACGATGGTGAGAAGCCCTCCTCCGGCGCGCCT
>JBHHXS010000420.1:0-1980 GCA_046757145.1 Phycisphaerae bacterium
CGTCGTTGGTACAGGGATTTGCGTCATCACAGTCGCGCGCGGAGGTATCTTCGCCCGCGCACAGACCATCGAAACAGCGGTCGTTGCTAGTACAGGCGTCACCGTCGTCGCAAGCGATTAGATTCGCCGTATGCACGCAACCGCTACGCGGGTCGCAGGCATCATCCGTGCAGAAGTTTCCATCGTCACAATCTGCGGCCGAAGTGTCTTCGCCCGAGCAGGATCCGCCGAAGCAACGATCACCACTCGTGCATGCGTCTCCGTCATCACAACCCAACGCGTTCGTCCCGTGCAAACAACCTGTCGAAGAGTCGCACCAATCGTCTGTGCATACGTTGCTGTCGTCACAGTCAGGAGCGGCACCACCGCTGCAGGTGCCACCGCTGCAGGTATCCAGGGTGGTGCAGGCGTCGCCGTCATCACAAGGTAACGTGTTGGGTACGCTGGCGCACCCACGCGCCGGACTACAACTGTCGTTGGTGCAGGAGTTACCATCGTTGCAGTCAAGCTCGGCGCCACCGACACACAGGCCCATAACACACCTGTCCGCCGTCGTGCATGCGTCGCGGTCATCACAAGACAAAGAATTGGGTAAGCTGACGCAGCCCCGTACCGAGTCACAACGGTCATCGGTACAACCATTGCCGTCGTTACAATCCGGGGCTGCGCCGCCCACACATATCCCATCTGAACAAGAATCGCCGACCGTGCATGCATCGCCGTCATCGCAAGAGACAAGGTTCGGCGTATTGACACACCCCAGAGCGGAATCACAGACATCGTCGGTACAGGGGTTGGAGTCGCCACAGTCTGGCGGTGTGCCCCCCAGGCAAAGGCCCCCCGAACAACCGTCCTCCGTGGTGCAGGCGTCGCCATCGTCACACGCGAGCACGTTATTGACGTTGAGACAGCCCACCGCCGGATCACAGCTATCGTCTGTGCAACCGTTGGCGTCGTCGCAGTCTGGCGGTAGATCGCCTATGCAACTCCCGCCGATGCACACGTCGGAAGTAGTACACGCGTTGCCATCATCGCAAGCTACACGCTGAAGGTTGCGCGCCACGCATGTACCGGCCGTATCGCACAGCCCGGAACTCAGCGTGCAGGCGTTGCCGTCGTCACACGTCGTTCCCTGCGACTTGAATCGACAATCCAGGGTGCAGCACCCACCATCGTCGTCACATTGTTCGCTCTCTTCGACTACCCCGTTGCCACATTTTGATGCGAGTTTTCCGATCACGCTGAAGCGATCGGTTGAAACTCCTCCTGGTGGCAGGCCCGGGCCCTCGATGCGAAAGAAGTTATTCCCGCACGGGCTGCCTTTGACGGGATGCGGGAAAATGGGATTGCCGATAAAACCCGGTGGGGGTGCAGCCCGCGAGTTGGGGTCACCATCGTACACCAGAAAGTTGCTTACCCTACCGCCGAATACCCCGTCAAAAGTCGAAGGTATTCCAGGGACGAAGGTTCCCACGTCTTCGGTAAAATTCAGCTCTCCGAGTGCGTTGGCTTCCAGCACTTCCGCGCCGTAGGGATGGGTCACTGTGTACACCGCGCCCGGGGTCAGACCCGGAGCGCGAATCCGTATACGCGCGAAGGAGATCTGGTCACCGACTGCTACCGGCCCGTTGTTGAAGGCAGCTTCGAGCGCAAGCGACAGGCGAGCTTGACCACCCGACGGCAGACGCATGAGTGCGTCGGCGAGGTGCCAGAACGCTTCTTCGGGAAAGTTATCTGGAAACGAGAGCGGAAGGTTCGGATCTGGAAGATCAAGCAAGGGATCGATACAGGAGCCTACGTCGAGGCAGAGCCCCAAGGTCACCCCTGCGGCGTCGGTGTAGTACTGCGGAAAGCCCGTTAGCGGGTCGACTGCCCCCCGATCCGACAGTGAGTCCCTGGCGTGAACGCAGTTGCCGGTGCCGTCACAACCGTCGGCCGTACAGCTGTCACCGTCAGTGCTGCAAGGCGCTGCAAACGGGG
>JBHHXS010000421.1:0-1912 GCA_046757145.1 Phycisphaerae bacterium
CGCGCGCCGGGTGCGGGATGCCCTCGGGCGTGAACGAACCATGGGGTCGCGGAAGCGTACCGGGTGGCGGATATCGCGGTTCGAAGGAGGTGTGCTCGTGTTGATCAACCTTGGTCGGTGGGTCGCTGATCACGCTCGGACGACTCCGATCGGGCCGTAGCGGTGGATGGGTGCAGCCACCGTTCCGACATATCCGGCGCAATGGACCGTGTTGACCCTTCGTCGGACCGGAAACCGTGTTTGATGGAGAATAAGAATGGACTGTCTCAAGAACATAGTCGTTGGCGTCGACTTTTCTGATTTCTCCCGTAGCGCTCTCAGCCAAGCCGTGCGGATGGCCGGGTGGAACCAGGCACAGCTACACGCCCTTCACATTGTTGACACGTCGATGGTCAACCACCTGAAGGAGTTCTGGGGCTGTAAGCGAGCACTGCTGGGATCCCAGGGGGCGGTGGAGAAGATCCGCGATTCCGCGTTGACACAACTCAAAGAACTCGTCGTCGGAAGCGAGCCACAAGATGGTAGCGTGGACGTGGATACGATGACCGGTACGCCGTTCCTCGAACTTCTGCGCCGCGTCAATCGTACCTCGGCCGATCTGCTGGTGCTGGGATCGAACGGGTCATCTGATCCATCAAAAGGAGCCGGTACGCTGGCCACCAAGTGTGTGCGCAAGGCGGCCACGAAGGTGTTACTTGTACGCGCGATGCATGCCGAACGCTTCAAGAAGGTAGTGGCCTGCGTGGACTTCTCGGAGTCATCCCACCGTGTCGTTGAGCAAGCGATACGCGTTGCCCAACAGGATAGCGCATCGTTGCACCTGCTGCATGTGTTCTCGGCGCCGTGGAAAGGATCCAACTACGTTCCAAAACCATCGACGGAGGACCAGCAGCAGCACTCAGACTCCCTGAGCGAGCGCATGCAGCTCGCTCTCCAGCCTTTCGAGAGCGAGATACGTGCGCTGCAGGTCGAAACGAACGTGGTTGAGAACGCGCGTGAATCGGACGGTATCGTCAAGTTCATAGGGGATTCTGCGGCTGATCTCGTCGTCGTCGGAACGCGCGGTCGCACGGGCATGAGAGCCGTACTGCTCGGGACGGTGGCAGAACGCATCGTGCGAGAGTCACCCTGTTCAGTTTTGGCCGTCAAACCGGACGACTTCAAGTACGACATTGATTGAGCGCGACCTGAATGCGAACATGTACGAGCGTCAATGGAGTGCCTCCAATGCAACGAATGGTGCAGCCGACATGAAGTTGTCCGAGCGTAAGTTCGTCGAGCCGTCCCAGGAAGCGTGGAGCGAAATCGGAGTATTTCACTGATGGCGCTCTTGGTCACATTTGGCCTGCTGGCCGTCGCCGTTTCATTCTTGTGTTCTCTCCTGGAGGCCTGTCTGCTGAGCCTGCCACGTAGCTACGTGGAGGTACTGCGGGAGCGCGGCACGCGGGCGGGCGCAATCCTGAGCGAGATGAGGAGCAGCATTGACCGCCCATTGGCGGCAATCTTGACGTTGAATACCATAGCTCACACGGTGGGGGCGGTCGGCGTCGGGGCGCAAGCTGCCGTCGTGTTTGGCAATAAGGCGGTCGGCGTCGCCAGCGCAATCATGACGCTTCTGGTTCTGGTCGTTAGCGAGATTATTCCGAAGACATTGGGCGCGGTTCACGCCAAGTCACTGGCGCTGCCAGCCGCGATGACCATTCGACTGATGATCATCGTGTGTCTTCCACTGATTGTCCTGCTGGAGTGGGTCAATCGGGTCATCGCATATCAGCGACATGAAGAGCGGCTCAGCCGGGCAGAGCTACTGGCTACCATTCGCCTCGGGCAGGCTAGCGGCGCGATAGGCAGACGCGAATACCAGATCGCTTCCAACCTAATCGCCCTGTCCACAATCCGCCTTCGCGAGGTA
>JBHHXS010000422.1:0-1909 GCA_046757145.1 Phycisphaerae bacterium
ACCACCGCAGGCTATGTGTGCATCGTTGCCGCACTTGCCCTGGTAGTCCTGGTGACCTTGTGGGGTGCGTGGAGAGACATCACCGACGTGAAGCGGGCGCTTCTCGCGAACGAGCTTGGGCGCTTGCGGTCACATGCCACACGGACGGTTGGGCGCATTGAGAACTACCTGGAAGACCGCCCGTCGGAGCGCGACATTGCCTCAGTCGCACAGGCCGAATGGCTGCGCGACTTTTGGCGCCGCGTGGTGCCACGGGAACGTCAGCGTATGTACGCCGCCCTAGTAGCGGATGATGCAACCGTCATCATGCACAGCGACCCATCTCAGCAGGACAAGACGCTGGGGAAGCGCTGGTTCGAGCGTACTTTTCCCGATGGCGGTGACGACGTGGTTATCACGAGAAGTAAGATTCTTGCGGGAGGGCAACTCGCTTACGACATACGGATTCCCGTCGAAGTCGATGGCATAGAAATCGCGGCCTATCACTCCGGTTTTGATGTGGCCTGGCTCGACGAGGAGGTGGCCGCGCGGCAACAGACGCTCTACGGTCGGTGGTTGCTACTCGGTGGCCTAATCGCGGCGATCGTGTTGGGAGCAGGGCTATCGCTCTTTCATTTGGCGCGGCGGACGGCCGCGCTTCAACAAGCGCTGGGCATGGCGCGAACGCAACAACTGGCCGAGCTTGGCCGGCTCGCCGGCGCACTGGCCCATGAAGTACGCAATCCACTGAACGCTTTGCGGCTGAACCTCCACGCCGTCTCCCGCTTTGCCAAGGGCGAGGCGAAGATGCCCCACGAGGAGATGGCGAACGTCCTCCAAGAGTCGAACGAAGAGATCGAACGTCTGGAAGGTCTTGTGCGCTCCATACTCGGCTACGCTCGTCCAGACCAGGCGCGGGATGAAGACATTGATCTGACGCGTGAGCTGGATGCTACACTCGATTTCATACGTCAGTTGGTGGAGCGCGACAATATCACCATTCGGGCGCAGTTGCCGGACCGCCCTGTCCTTGTGCGCATGGACCGGGACCGATTCCGGCAGATGGTCCTGAACCTGCTGAACAACGCTCGCGATGCGACCGGACGCGACGGGCGTATCTCGGTGGGGCTGGCAGAACAAGAGGGTTGGGCCGACCTGAGCATCGCGGACTCAGGGCCCGGTGTGCCGGCCGACCAACAGGATCGCATCTTCGAGCCGTTCTTCACAACCAAGGACCGCGGCTGCGGTCTGGGCTTGACGCTGGTCAAACGCTTCGCGGAGGAAGCGGGCGGTGTAGTCACATGCGAAAGTAACGGCGACCGGGGTGCGCGCTTCCGAGTCTGCCTCCCAGCGGCTGCTCGGGCGCGCGTTGCTCATGCGGAATCCACATCTTGACAGGAAACCCGAACATACTCGTGGTCGAGGACGAGCGTAGCGAGCGTGAGGCTTTGGCTCGCGTGCTGCGCATGGAGGATTACGAAGTTCTGACGGCTGAAGACGCTGAACATGCACTGCGGCTCGTGGATGACCGCGTGGACCTCGTGCTCAGCGATTTGCGTATGGGGAAAAACACCGGAATCGACCTGCTCAGAATGTGGAAGCAGAGGCAGCCGTTTACCCCATTTGTACTGATCACCGCGCACGGGGACATCGAATCCGCCGTTGAGGCCATGAAGCTCGGCGCGGCTGACTACGTCACTAAGCCGGTCAACCCGGAGGAGCTGCTGCTCTTGATCCGACGCTGCTTGGACGTTCGAAGGAAGGACGAGACCATCGAGCACTTGTCGCGGCGCCTGGATGACAAGCTAGGGTTGGAGAACATCGTAGGGCGCTCCAAACCGATGCTTGATGTTTTCTCGCGCGTGCGCCGCGCCGCACAGGCTGAGAGCACGATTCTGATCCTCGGCGAATCGGGGACCGGCAAGGAGCT
>JBHHXS010000423.1:0-1900 GCA_046757145.1 Phycisphaerae bacterium
GTGACTCACGGGTGTTTGGTGGTGAGGAGGCATCGTCGTCATGCGCCCGCCCAAGCTGAAGGCCGGCAGCTCGCCTTAGTGTACGCTACCGACCGCTGTTGAGCGGCCTCAACCGCTCCTGGCGTAGCGCGACTCCCGTTATTCTTCAGGATGCTGAACATATACATGAGCATATACAACTGCACCTGCCGGATTTCAAGCGATCGTATGGGGCAGCGTCCTGCACGGATACAGGTGCCCCCGACGTGTCCTGCAGCCGACCCAGTACGGACCTGTGTGGCGCGGGATCGCTGACGAGTGATACGGAGGCATGACCCCTTATCCCCGTCCCTACAAAGGCGTGTGTTGCCTACCGAGTGCAGTTACTGCGCGTCATCGATCTGCACCTTGACCGAACCAACAGGCCGAGCGACTCCTTGTTCAAATCCGTAAACCGTTGCAAAAGCTGAGCTTACGTGATTTACAGCCTGTCGGCTGCGCCCGCGCACACCCCCGACACCATCTTTGGCACGCGCGCTGCCATCGTGGGCACAGATGAAGCCCGGCTACAGCCCGGAATGACTACGGAGCGCAGCATGCACCGCACGGCAAAAGAGACGGCAGACCACGGATGTGACCGGCTGTTGGCACTAGACTGGTCATCCCTTGGACGGCTGGTACGCACATCGACGCTGGACGCGGTAGCCTTGCATTTCGCAGCGCTGATGGACTCCACAGGCGTATGCGCTCACGAAGGGTCTACATCCGACGTACGAGATTGGAGTGAGCGGTGAGCAGTTACGGCATCTGGCTTTCAGCGGCGGGAATGCAGGTGAGTGACCACCGGCAGGCGCTGCTCGCGAACAACATGGCGAACGTGGAGACCACGGGGTTCAAGCACGATCTTGCGGTGGTCGAGCAGCGTCTGGTGGAGAGCCAGGCGCACGCAGCCGCTGGCAGGTACTCCCATCCGGTCCTTGATGGTATGACCGGCGGGATCAACGTCAGGAAGACGTACCAGGATTTCACTCAGGGGCCGATCGAGAAGACGAACCGGCCCTTGGACGTCGCCATTGACGGGGATGCCTTCTTTGTCGTGAGCGACGGAAGCACCACGCGATACACGCGCGACGGTGAGTTTGCGCGCAACAGCGTCGGAGAGCTGGTACTCGCCGCCGGCGAGGGGCGCTGGAGAGTCCTTGCTGAGTCCGGCACGCCCATAGTCTTCAATGACAAGGCTGCGCCCCCGGACGTGTTGGAGGACGGCACTATCAGGCAGGGCCAGACGGTTGTCGCCCGCCTGGCGCTGGTGACCACCTCGGATAAGCGTTCCCTTCGAAAGACGGGCGAGAACATGTTTGAGGGCCCGCAAGAGGGCATGGCGCCGGCCTCAGCGAAGGTGGTACCGCGTGCGCGTGAGCGTGGGAACTTCAATATCGTCCAAGGGCTTGCAAGCATGATCGAGGCGACGCGGGCATACGAGCTCAACGCCTCCATGATCAAGCTTCAGGATGAAACAACCGCCCTGGCCGTGTCCCGAATTGCTCGCGTAGCGTAGAAGGTTCGTTAGATGGCGATCACCGCACTGCATGCAGCCGCCTCGGGAATGCGGGCACTCGACGAGAAGCTTAACGTCGTGGCCAACAACCTCGCTAACATAAACACGCATGGGTTCAAACGGTCACGCGTCAACTTCGAGGACTTGCTCTATCAGGTCAAACGTGAGCCGGGCGTGCTCAACGCTGATCAGGAACCGATACCACACGGCATACTCGTCGGGACCGGAGTGAAGGTGTCGGGCACGCAACTCAACTTCGCGCCGGGATCCGCTGATACAACCGATCGATCTCTGGACTGGCAGATCGACGGAGAAGGGTTTTTCCAGGTAACAACGATCCACGATGGGACGCAGGTCATAGCG
>JBHHXS010000424.1:0-1866 GCA_046757145.1 Phycisphaerae bacterium
GCCATCTGTGACGGCGAGACTACGATAACAACAACTGGAAGCAGTTTTCTACCCTCGAATGACCCGGTCCTCAGCGTCTGGGACGCCTGCCCCGGAGACGGCGGCGTGGAGATCGCCTGCGATGACGACAGCGGCGTGGACCTGCAGGCGGCAATCAGTGACGGGGCATTGATTACAACCCTGGGAGAGGATTACTTCATTCGAGTTGCCGGCTTTGAGAACAACACGGGCGACATCACCCTAAACATCGCAACGGTCGACGATTGTGTAATCGAGGGCGTTTGCTACCTGGAAGGAGAACTGAATCCGACGAATTCCTGTCAGGTGTGTCTACCGGCGGTATCATCTTCCACTTGGTCAAACCTTGCCGAGGGAACCGCGTGCGGCGACCCGTCTGATACGGTGTGTGACAGTCCCGACGCCTGCGACGGCAACGGGGTGTGTGAGACTAACCCCAAGCCCGATGGCACCGCATGTCCCGACGAGGGGAACGAGTGCACTCTCGACCTCTGCGGTGGAGGCCAATGTACGCACCCACCCACACAGGTGGGGACCGTGTGCGGTGATCAGTCTGATACTGAGTGCGACCACCCGGACAGTTGCGACGGCGCAGGCGCCTGCCTGGACAACTTCGAAACCGCCGGCGTCGCGTGCGGGGATCCGACGCAAACGCAGTGTGATAGACCCGATGTCTGTGACGGGGCCGGGCAGTGTGACGACAACCTGCAGCCCACCGGGTTTCCATGTGATGATTCGGACGTCTGCACGGGCAACGACATATGCGACGGAGGCTCCTGCGCCGGTACGCCGATAGCGGAGGCCCCGATCGTGGTTACCGAAGGACCCAAGTCCGTTTCCGTTGTCCCGCAACCTGTCACGACAGTTCCAGACGTGGCGCTTCTGGTGACATCACCGGACTGGCCATGCCTCTCCAAGTACGTCGGGTGGAGGGAGTGCGGAGGCAACGGGAAGCCCTGCGCTACAAACGCGGACTGCAACGTGTGCACCTTCGGCAACACGCCATGCCTCTCCGACGCCGACTGCGATTTCGGACGATGCGCAAACGGCGACGAGTGCAGCCTCGCAGCCCAGAACTGCACAGACCTGTCCACCTGCGTTCGCATTGATTTCTGCGCCATCTCCGGTGATCTGTGTGAGTCCACCGCCCCGGTTTCGATCGACGTAAACCTGGACGGGGTGATCGACGGAGTGCGCGGAGTCCTTGTCGACGATCCCGCAGAGGCCGTGGTGATGTCCGCGGCAGATTGGACAGCCGGCGTCTTGCGATGCAGCAAGTCCGCGGCGCCCTGTACGGTGGACACCGACTGTGACCGCGGCGCTTGCTCGGTTGACGGTGCGTTTTGCAGCGTCTCGGCGCAGGACTGCCTTAACGGTTCGACCTGTGTGCTCGACGAATCCTGTCTGCCCGGCAGGGTATTCCTGGTCGGCGACGATCTGGTTCCCGGCACCACTTATCACGTTGCTGCGGAGTGCGGTTCGTTCACATCGCCTGCGGGATCGGGATCCACATGTTTGTGGGCCGACGTCACCTGCGACGGATTTGTGAACGTTACCGATGTTCAGTTGCTGCAGTTGGGATTCCAGGGAATATTCATGTTCGCCACACTCCCGCAACTGGACATCGACCCCTGCACTCCCCAGGGAATCCTCAACGTTACCGACATACAGCGCGTCATACTGGCAATACAAGGTCAAACATACGAGGAAGTGGGTTGCCCGGTGCCGTGCCCGTGAGCGGTGGGAACCTCTCGAACCGGTTCGGGCAAGGCTGTGGCCGCGCTGCTCGGTCGCGGTACACATGGCAAACCCGCGCAATGATAGGATTTGCTTGTGGAGCGGGCGTAT
>JBHHXS010000425.1:0-1862 GCA_046757145.1 Phycisphaerae bacterium
CACGCCGAGCTGACTTGCGAGGACCCAAGGTCGTTCTTATACTGGCGCGCGGTGTTAGTGACGGTCGTGGCGCGGTACCACGGGACGCCTGCGGAAGTGGTATTCAGCGTCGTTAGGGAGTTGATCGCATGCCTTCTGATCGGCGAACGACAAAAGCTGTGAGCCTGGCACTTGCGGGCGGATTCCTCCTGGCGGGGATCGGCACGACCTGTACCAGCTTCACGGGCACAGCGGCGCTGGATGCCGTTGACTTCTGTTTTATCTTCGATTGCCAGAATGCCCTCGGTGGTATCGTCGATCCGTGCGTGCAGTTTCAGACGGTGAACACAACGACGGGGCAGGTCACCGGACCGCCCCAAGGCATGTTGGTGGATTGCCCATAGACAGAGGCTGAGCGTCTCTGGTGGTGAACCTCAGGCCTCACAGGCAAGCCAGGGTTCGGATTGCCAGGGCGCTGTGTTAAGTTGTTGCGTGATTCACGACGGGGAAGACACACGATGGTGTTTAGTCAGAATGCTGTGCGGCGCCGTGTGAAGGCGGGCGTCGGTCTGTTAATCGGAGCCCTACTGCAACTTGGCTTGATACAGTCGTGTGACGACCGCCTGATAGGCCTCACCAGGATCTTTGACCCCTGCGGTACTATCCTGGGCAATTGCCAGCCAGGCGACTTCGAAGCCAACGCCGCCCGCATCCCCGATCGTTGCGTGGACCCGGGTTGCGTAATCCCCGGTGCTTGCGACGCGGTCACGCAGGCGCCGCCTTTGGGGACGCAGCGTGACGTTCCCGGCTGCTAGGCACGGCGCGCGGGCGGGATGTGACCACGATATTCTTCGGAGGCACTCTCATGTGCAGGTCGCGATTAGTGCGCATGGCCGTTATTGTCGCGAGTGGGGGGTCTCTTCTGCAGGTTGCCGGCTGTGCCTCCGGGTTCCTGCCCGTTGCCCTTAGTTTCGTCGAATCGGCTGCGCTCAGCCTGTTTACCAGCCGGTTATACGGGCCTTGACGGCGCCCGATCCACCATCTTCGCCTCCGGTTGACCGTGGCGACATTTGCGACCGATTCCTCGATTCACTCACGTACGACCTCTACCCGTTTCAGGAAGAAGCGCTGCTCGCCTGGTTTGAGTCCGAGGGGGGCGTCTTGGTCGCCGCTCCCACGGGGATGGGCAAGACTCTCATAGCCGAGGCCGCCATCTTTGAAGCACTGCATTCAGGCCGGAGCCTGTACTACACCACGCCTCTGATTGCACTCACCGATCAGAAGTTCCGTGCGTTCCAAGATGCTGCGGAAACCTGGGGCTTTCCAAGGGAAAGCATAGGGCTGATCACCGGCAACCGCCGCGTCAACCCCGACGCGCCGATCCGGGTCGTCGTCGCTGAGATACTGCTCAACCACCTACTCTCACCCGAGGAAAGCCTGTCGGGCGTAGGTGGGGTGGTGATGGACGAGTTCCACTACTTCAATGATTCCGAGAGGGGGGTGGTCTGGGAGCTGTCGCTTGTGCTGCTGCCCCAGCAGGTTCGCCTCATGCTGCTCTCGGCGACCGTTGGGAACGCAGTGGAGTTCGCACACTGGGCAGCGGAGCAGCATGAACGCCGCCTCAGGATCATACAGTCAGACCAGCGTCGCGTGCCGCTTGCTTTCCATTGGGTGGAAGATAAGCTCCTGACGGAGCTTCTGCCGGCAATGGTCTCACCAGACGACGCCGAGAATCGCACTCCCGCCCTCGTTTTTTGCTTCAACCGTGACGAATGCTGGGAAGTGGCGGAGCGCCTCAAAGGGCTACCACTGATCGATCAGGGGACCCGGGCCGAGATCGAGCGCTTGAATGCGGATTTGCGGGAGCAGTTGGCTGAGCGTAC
>JBHHXS010000426.1:0-1858 GCA_046757145.1 Phycisphaerae bacterium
TATCTATGGCTATCAGTGTGCGGTCGTCCTTCTCAAAGCGTACGTCGATGCTGTCACGGGTTGTTCCCGGCGTCTCACTGACGATAACGCGCTCCTCCCCCGCCAGCGCATTGATGAACGAACTCTTGCCCGCATTGCGCTTTCCGACGATGGCGATTCTCATGACCGCATCAGGAGGGGCCTGCGCATTGCCGCAGGCGACCGCTTGCTGAATCAACTGCAGCAGCTCCCGACACCCCCCTCCGTTTGCAGCACTGACGGGAAGAGGCTCGCCGAACCCCAGCTTGAAGAACTCGACGAGCTGATCAGCCATGTGCGCTTCGTCCACCTTGTTGGCCAAGAGCCTGACGCGGTCATGGTAGGGACGCAGGAGTTCCGCAGTGCTTGCATCAAGCGGTGTCAGACCCTCGCGCACGTCTACGACGAACAGAATCAACTGAGCTTGACTGATGGCGAATGCTATCTGCCGTTCGACGTGTTCGCCCAAATCATCGCGGTCTATTATTCCGTGCCCCCCCGTGTCGACAAGCTCAAAGTAGTCATCGCCGGCACTGCATACGGAGGCGAGGCGATCACGAGTGACGCCGGCCGTGGGGTCGACGATGGCCGTACGCCGCCGTGTGATCCTGTTGAACAGGCTGCTCTTGCCCACATTGGGGCGACCGACGATAGCTACCACGGGGAGGGGCATCGCGCTATGTTCCGTTCAGGGCAGCCGCGATTTCCTCTGCGCGCTCAAGGGTGAAGTCACCCACTATCAGCGCGCGGCGGCCGAGTTTGCTGCGAATCGTTGCTGCAGTGAGCAGCTCGCCGTCGATCAGAATGGCCAGATGCTCGCCGATGTGGGCGTCGGTGAACCGTTCGAACCGGGCTCCGGCCTCTTCGCTGAAAGTCACTCCCACGGCCGGCCTGCCTTGCCTATTTTCCACAACGCGGGCAGAGACGATATCGCGCTCGGAGATGACGCTGTCCGGGGCGACGTAGACCGGCTGCCCTCGACGGTCGAACATCTTGCGGTATCCATCAACGGGCTTCCCGGCGGCCAGGTGGAACCTCACGGTAACCCCTGTGCTCGGTGTGGCCTGTGTAGCAATCCCGTCTGCCGTGGGGGCCCTGTGGGATGCCACGCATCCGCTCAGCGCACACATACACAAGTACCGGCTCGAACGCCGCATAAATAATCACCTCCGCAGGCTACCCACACAGGTGGAAGCCGCTCCCCGGCATTGTATGGCAATGTATGGCCGATTGAAGTCCGGTACGGACCTTATGGTGAGTCGTCGAAGATGAACTGGACGCCGACGTAATACCCGTCTTCTATTTCGGTGCAATGACGGATGACTCCGCGTCCTTGGAAGCTGTTCTCGGGCTGGTGGACAGCTAGGGCAACTTCCGTTCCTACGGCTAGCTCGATATCGCTCAACATGCCCAGCCCGTGCGGGCTGAGGTTGACGCACGTCGCCAGATAGTGTTGATCGGTGCCGCTGTCATCAGGCATCCACAGCTGCACGGTGCCCGGGAAGGGCCAGCGTGCGGCACGTCTCCTGCCGTTGGTGGCGGCCCTGTTGCTCCGGTCTTTCCTGCTGGTGAGCAGCTTGATTATCGCCTCTTCCGTCAGCGGGCTTATCTCGATAGCGTCCATCGCGTGTCTCCCGGGGGAACCGCGAGCGCGAGAACCCCCCACCTCTATCGGTCGGGCGGGGGTGTGACTTGCCTAAACGGATCGAATTCGGACACAATGGGCTGGCGGTCCGTATGCCACGGCTTGTATTATCTCCAGCAGGGCGGGGCGGCGAGTGGACTCGGATGCCGTGGCGGTGCCTCCGAGCACGGCCATCTGGGCGCAGCCGCTTGACGC
>JBHHXS010000427.1:0-1855 GCA_046757145.1 Phycisphaerae bacterium
AAGTCGATCGCCCTGTTCCGCACGGTCCTCGAAGACCTGGAGCGCTTCATCCAAACCCGCGGCTGCGAACGGCTCCAGGACATCACCGCCGCCGACCTCGAGGATTATCGATTGCACCTGGTCAACCGCGACTTCGCCCCGGCGTCGCTGTGCCGTTACCTGCGCACCGTGCGCCAGTTCTTCGCCTGGCTCGAAGAACACCAGCACCTCTTCCTCAACCCGGCCGCGGACCTGACCCTGCCCGCCGTCCCGCCAAAACTCTTGGCGGTGCCCAGCGAAGAGGAAATGACGCGGCTCCTCGCCCAACCCAACATCAACACGCTCTGCGGACTGCGCGATCGCGCCCTGCTCGAAACCCTCTATGCCACCGGAGCACGCCGAGAAGAAATGAACCGCATGAACACTGCGCACCTGGATCTGGACAACCGGACCGTCCGGGTTATGGGCAAAGGACGCCGAGAACGCATGCTGCCCCTCGGCACGCAGGCCTCCGACTGGCTCGGCCGATACCTCAAAACCGCACGTCCGAAACTCTTGCGCGGTAACGACGAGGAACCGGCGCTGTGGATTGATCGGCACGGACATCGTCTGGCCTACGCCATGTTCCCTCAGATCGTCCGCCAGCACGCCCGTCAAGCAAGCCTCTCCACTCACTTGACGCCGCACTCGATTCGTCGCGCCTGCGCCACGCACATGCTGCGTCACGGCGCGCATCCGCTCCAACTGCAGCTTCTGCTCGGTCACAGCAGTCTGCGCCACCTCAGCCAATACCTGCGCCTGTCCATCACCGACCTGCAACGCGCCCACGCCCAAACCAATCCCGGACGTTGAACCCGCGCCATGAACGCCTCCACCAGCCTGCGCACTCACCTGACCCGATACCTCGATCATCGCCGATCACTCCGGGCCAGCCCCCACACTCTGCGCACGCTGCGTTACCACATCGAAAGCTTCCTGCGCTGCCAGGGCCACGGCACCGACCTCGACCCTTCAACCCTGCGCATCCAGCATCTGGAGGACTGGATGCGGCATCTGAGCGATCACCGCACCGGCAAGGGACTGCCGCTCAAACCCAGCACCATCAACCGTCACATCGAAAGCCTGCGCGTCTTCCTGCGGCACCTGGCCGGCCGAGGATGGTTGCCTCGCACCCTGCCCGAGGCCTTGCGTTACATCAAACAACCCAGCCGACTGCCCACCAGCGTGCTCAATCACCGTCAGATGAAGCGCGTGCTCGGCACCGTGGCGACCGCCGACGCCCAGGGCTGGCGAAACCGAGCGATGCTCGAGCTGCTCTATTCCAGCGGCATGCGATCGGCCGAACTGCTCGGACTGGACATCGGCGACATCGACCTGGTCAACGCCACCGCCATGGTGACGGGAAAAGGCGACAAACAACGCCTGGTGCCCATCGGCAAGACCGCGTTGCGCTTGCTCGAAAGCTACATCAAAGCCGTGCGCCCCTTCCTCGCGCGTCAACCCGACCAGAAAGCCCTGTTCCTCAACGACGCCGGCGCCCGGTTGCCCTACCACACCTTTCGCCGCATTCTCCGGCGCGAAGCCGGTCAGGCCGGACTGGAAATCCACGTCACCGCCCACACCTTCCGCCGGAGCTGCACCACCGAACTGATTCGGGGAGGCGCCAACCTCTATCACGTCAAGGAACTGCTCGGTCACGAAAACCTCGAAACCCTCAAACACTACGCCAAGCTCACCATTGAGGATTTGAAACGCACCCACCGCCAATGTCATCCCCGTGAGAAGGCCGACGAACGATAACCCCAACCAACTCGCCCCTTCGCCGCCCCCCCCTTTTTCCTTTTAGCCGTAAAAAGCCGGCGTAGAATCTCTTTCG
>JBHHXS010000428.1:0-1847 GCA_046757145.1 Phycisphaerae bacterium
CCTCACCCTACCCTCTCCCCCCGCAAGCGGGTGGAGAGGAGATCCTTACTCTGGCGCAGGGAACGCAGTTAGGCTACGTGTTCACGTACCGGGGCCGGCGGGTTGGCCGGATGTACAGCTCGGCGTGGAAGCGGGCGCGGCGTGCGGCAGGGTTGCCGAGCTTTCGTGTCCATGACTTGAAGCGCTCAAAAGCTCGGACATGACGCCCGGCTCGACACCCCGAACCTCGACAATTCTGAGAGCTGCATTCATATCAATGCCCGCCACATGGCCGGACGGCGCAAACCGCAGTTGCCCAAGACTGGCATTGAGCACGTCCCAGGCTTGGTGTTCTTCTGTAAATAAACATGTCGCGGGCTTTGCTAAGCTGTATGAGGAGACGATATCGCAAGGATGCGATGAATGGCAGGCTTTCCTGCGGGCAGGGACGCGGGCTCGGTTTCGGGCGAGGCGGGGTACTACGAGCGCCACCGCCCCGAGCAGACCCTCCTCTATCAGATAATCGAACAACACTATCCAGCCTTCTCAGCGCTGATGGCCGAGCAGGGCCGGGAATTACCGGGATACGTGCAGCGCGAGTTCGAGGCCTACCTCAAATGCGGACGCCTCGAGCATGGTTTGCACGCGGTACCTCCCTGTACCGCGCCCCTTCGGGGCAGCCTGCGGCTGTGCAAATCGGCAATCCTGCCGATTTGTCATCGCCCGGCTCGTCGCACTGGTGCCTAAGCCCAGGGTCAATCTGACTCGATTCCACGGCGTGTTCGCCCCCAACAGCGCGCATCGTGCGCGGGTGACGCCGGCCAAGCGGGGCAAGGGCAACAAGGCCAGCACGTTGAATGCGCCTGAAGACACAACGCCCGCCGAAAGCCGGGCAGCCATGACCTGGGCGCAGCGCCTGAAGCGGGTATTCAACATCGACATCGACAAATCGGCAGGACAGCCGATTTGCACGGTCATAGACCGCCGCGCAGCGGTCGGGCACAGGGAGGTGCCCGATGAGACCTGTCAAACTTGCGGCGGCCAAGTCAAGGTCATCGCCTGCATCGAAGATCCTGTGGTGATCGAGAAGATTCCATCCTTAGGTCCGTAAACGGTGCATCCGTGCACCACTCCTCTCACCCACCTCGACCGCAACGACGCTTCCGGTGCCGCCCGGCATTTACCCCCGTGTCGGGCGCCGCCCCAGGCCAGCTTGTTCGCCTGATCACGGGCAACCTCACATACTACTCCGAGGCTGCGATACAGAGCGACGCGGCAGGGTCGCTATCGTATCGACGGTCGGAATACCTTGGAAATCGCGGATTAAAGGGGTCAGGCCCCTTAGAATTCACATTAAGTTCCCGATGATTCCGGGCGCGGCGCGCATTGGCGAAGAATGGCCGCGGCGTCTGCTTGCGACGCGCGCCAGGATGATTGTCTCGCCAAGACGCAAAGTACGCGAACAGAGGGGTCGGTTGCATCTTCGACCCGGCATTGCGTTGGATTCAGGTTAGATGGATTCGACTCTAAGGTCGGTGTGTCGAGCGAGAACGTCAAAGTCGGCGTCCGAATGGAGGATCGGAACGGCAGCGCGAACGGCGACAGCACCGATGAGGCAGTCAATGAGCTTGCGAACCGTCTCTCCTTCTCGGCGACAGGTACGGTAAAGCACGGCGGCCACGTCATAGTCGACTGGCCCGGTTGGAATGACCGATGCGCGGGCGAGGAGGCGGCGGAGTCGTTGGAGATGCTGTTCGTCGCGAGCGCCCGCGAGCACTTCCATCCGAACGGCGTCGCAGATCGCTATCTCGTCGGCGAGCAACTCGTCGACCCGGTTACAGATCGGAGACCGGGTGTCCCGAAGAAAC
>JBHHXS010000429.1:0-1843 GCA_046757145.1 Phycisphaerae bacterium
TCCGGTTTCCTCGCTTACGACGATAACGACGGCGTCGAGTTCATGGCTCATGCCGATTGCGGCCCTATGTCGAGACCCCAGCGAACGATCCACATCAACTGATTCCTCCAGCGGGAACTGACATCCTGCTGCGACGATGCGCCCGTCATGGATTATCACTCCCAGGTCGTGCAGAGCGGCCCCGGGCCAAAAAATCGTCTCCAGCAGCTCGCATGATACGATTGCATCAAGGCGAACGCCCGATTCGGTTACCAGGCCCAATTCCGGGCTTTTAGCAACGGCTATCAGGGCGCCGATCTTCTTCTTCGACATGCGCTCGACCGCGACGACGATCGGCTCAATCATCTGGTGCGAGCTCTTCACCCACCATTGGAGCCAACCGCCCCCCCCAACCCTTAGCAAGAAGCGCCGTAGCTCAGTCTGGAAGGCGACGAGCGATACGAGGAATACCCCCAACACAAAGTAGGGGTACAGCACCTTGATTCGTTCCGACTCGAGCTTGTCGGCGATCAGCCACACCACGGCGAAGCTGACGGCCAGAATAGTGAGAACCGCTCGCACCAGCCCGGCACCGCGGGTCCCGTGGAAGAACTGTAGTACGAAGTAGACAACGCTGCCTATCAGAACCAGCTCTACCAGGGCGACCCACGGGCGGTCGGCGATCCGCTCGACGAAGGACCGGACGCTCTGCCACAGCTCAACTTGCGCCTCTATTTGTCCAGTGGTAGTTGCCTGATACAATCCAAGAACATCCGAAGAATGTGCGACCTCCGGTGCTGGTACCGGTGCTCGACGGCGGGCAGTATAGAACGTCGGCAGGCGGGTGGCAAACCTGCATGCCCAGGGCGTCCCGGGCGCGCATGCTGCGCTCCTCGCGTCCGGGTGCGTGACAGTTCAGGCGGCGTCGCCCAGGTCTCCCGGCGATCGTGGTCTGGGATCCGAGCACCAAGCGCCGGCGCGGGGTACGTGCGAGAGCACCCAACCACGTGGATTCGGAACGACTTGGGCTCGTAGGCGTCATGATGATGTACCCGTCGCTCGCGCTCCGGGCTCGGATCGCGCCCCGCCGATTCTGTCACGCAGCCCTCGCGTCCCTGTGAAAAAGATTCTTTTTTCTGTGAAAAGTGGTTCCCGGGCGGCCGGATCACAGGTAGTATGCATGCGGTTCCGTTTGTTAAGGCTGTATTGGCGAGGGCGGTCCTAGCACGAGTATCACCTCCAGCGCCGTGTTTCGCGTGTGAGTTGTGTGCAGTGGGCGGTTGAAGGAGGCAAAACGGTGTCATCTCTTCAGACGAGGTTCTCGAGTACGGGTTTGGCGGTGGTCATCCTGTTTGTGCTTGCGGCGCCGGTACGTGCCGACCTGACGTTGGAGCCTATTGGGAGTGTAGTCCTCGGTGGGAGCTGGTATCAGGACTTCCACGTGACGGCTACGACCCCGTTTGCTAATCTCGGGATGAGCGTCGGGGCAAGCTATCCGGCTCTTCAGGGCGCTCCGTCGATGGACTTCTCGTTCGGTGGGACGGCAGGTTGGTCAGAAGTATACGGTCCTCCGTCGGGTGCGACGTGGCCTATCGCAGCGTCGGCCGGTCCCACCACGACCGAGCTGAACTGGCGAGCGCATTTCGCTGATCCGCTTAGTCAGACGTTCACGCTATCGCTCTTCGCTTACGATACTCTGGGTAGTAACGCGTTCGAAGGTGCCGAGGCTTATTGGGACGGCACCGTTTGGAGCATTACCGGCGTTCCCTCTGCTGCTACCTGGGAGGAATACCAGAGTGTGCTATCCGACCCGGCGTTGGCGCCGGTCCCTTCAGCTGCTTTCCTAGCCGCCGTTGGTTTTGCC
>JBHHXS010000430.1:0-1834 GCA_046757145.1 Phycisphaerae bacterium
GTTTGATTGGCCATCGACCCGGAGGGGACGTAGATAGCGGCCTCCTTGCCCAGCAGGCCGGCCACCTTGTCTTGGAGAGCGTTGACGGTCGGGTCGTCACCGAATACATCATCACCCACGCAGGCCTCAGCCATTGACCGTCGCATTTCGGGCGAGGGCTGCGTAACCGTATCACTCCGCAAGTCCACAGGTGGCATGTGTTCCACGCTTGTCCCGTCTGAGCCCATCTCGTCGGACCCACCTGCTCTGAAGGCCGGTCGCCCGCGGGCGCTGGTAAACAGAGCACCGGCAGCTCGTTCAGCTCGATTGCCCCGCCATATCGTGGCGAACGCGAGCTTCTACTTGCAGCATATTCTGGCAGGCCATCTGCACAAGAGACAACAAATCCCGCATGCTTGCTACTTCTTCAACCTGCTCGTCGACAAACCACTGGAGGAAGCTGCGCGTGGCGTGGTCTTTCTCCGATTCAGCGAAGGTCAGTAAGTCATTGATCATCTTGGCTATGCGCCTCTCGCTCTCGAGGGCCTTGCGGACTACAGCCTCGGGACTGCTGAACTCGCACGACGGTTTGGCGATCGCGTCCAGCGTCACCGTACCGCCGACGTCATGCACGTAGCGCACAATCTTCATGCCGTGCTCCCGCTCCTCCTCGGACTGGATTTGGAACCGCTTGCTCAGCACTTTCAGATCCATCGCCTCCAAGGCGCAGGCCATCGACAGGTACTCGTGTGCTGCTGAGAACTCCGCCGCCAACTGCTCGTTGAGTTTCGCATTCATTGCTGCCGAGATCATCATGTTGCTCTTCCTTAATACAGTCAGTTGTACCCGCGGCGGTACCCCCGCCGAACAAGCTGGCACCCATGGTAAGGGGGCGGTATGGGCCGGTCAACGCGGCGTGGCCTGACGGCGGTTGGCCCGGGGCGAGGCGCCTTGATTACGGGAGAACTGCGAGCACCTAGTATTCGGACACGTGTGGCCACACGCCGGAGAAAAAACACGACACTTGGAGTATAGAAGCATCGACGTGGTGCATATAATCCCATTGACCGCACGGCTGGGCGGATGACAGATCAGACTTGGGCACGTAACGGAAGCCATAAACGATGGTTATGACTGCCTCGACAGCGCGGGCCGCCAGACGATCTCAGCGCGCGCCTTCGGGCCGCTTTGCCATCAACATACTGGCGACCGCGCTTCTGTTGACCATAGGCGCTATAGGCGCCCTTGGGTGGTGCCTGCGGGATGCGCACAACAGCCTCAGAACGCTGCAGGTACGCGAGTTCCGCCTGCAGGGGCTCATCGGGGAAATCAAGCGCATTGACGAAATACTGGCGATGTCCACGCGCATGGCAGTAGCAACCGGCGACCTGCAATGGGAAGTCCGTTACCGGCGTTTTGAGCCCATGCTGGATGCCGCCATCAGCGAAGTCCTGCAACTCGCCCCGCAAACTGATGCCCTCGAGGGGATATCGCGCACGGCGGCTGCCACCGAAAAGCTCACGGGAATCGAATACCGATGCTTTGAGCTGCTCAGAAAGGGGCGTGGGGAGGAGGCCTCGGCCCTGCTGGCCGGCGCGGATTTTGCGAGGCACGAGAACGAATACAAGCAGGGGCTGCAGGAGAGCCTGTCCGCCCTGCAGGCCGACCTCGTGAAAACGCTGGAGTCTAAACGCAAGCGGGCGAACCAGGCGGTCGCAGCAACTGTCGGTGTCCTGCCTCTGCTCCTGTTCTCCTGGCTGTATGCGCTGCGTACACTGCGCTCGTACCTGAAGGCGCGGCGACGCGCGGAAGAGGCGTTGACCAGGAGTGAGGCTGTGTTGAGAAACCTGGTCGA
>JBHHXS010000431.1:0-1758 GCA_046757145.1 Phycisphaerae bacterium
CATCTTCGTGAAGGCGACCAGACGGAGCCGCTCGTCTCGCTGCGTGTCTTGGTGGACACAGGTGCGCAGACTTCGGTGATAGGCCCCGGTCCGGCAGCTGACCTTAGCCTGCCATTCGATCCCGACTTCACCGTCAGCGTCTGCGGCGTGGGCGGGCTGATCGACAACATCCCCGGCTTTTATATAGACTACGTAAAGATAGGCGCCCAGGGTGGCGCCCTCGAGTTCTCGCAGGCCCCGTTCGTCGTACTCGATCTCCCGTCACCGGAGTTGGGTTCCCTCGACGGAATACTCGGTATGAACTTCTTCTGGAATCGCAACGTTATCTTTGAGCCCGCCCTGGGCGCCAGTGCCTCGCTCCATGTCTCTGATCCTATAACCGTCGCCTATTCCGATGCCGATGTAGACCTCGACATAGACCTGTCCGACGCCGCTGCTCTCATCTCCTGCATAACCGGGCCGGTGCCGGGGGCGGTCAATCCCATCTGTACGCAAATGGACGGTGACGACGACGACGACGTGGATATGACCGACTTCGCTGGTATGCAGCGATGCTTCAGCGGTTCTGGCACGGCCCCCGGTGCCAACTGCGGCGGCTGACGCCGATCAGCAGGCAGCTCGCGCGAAGGCACGAAGGGCTTTAACCTCTCCCCGCCTGGGTGCCACATTACCCGCTACAGCATGTGTCACTGATAGGTACCGGTGCATCGTCTGCCTCGTTGAACAGACGCTGCCAGTACTCGACGTCGTGCCACCGCCCGTGTTTCCACCCAACGCGCCTCAATCTACCGACGTTCTCAAAGCCGAACTTCGCGTGTAGTTGCTGGCTTGCAGGGTTTGGAGTCGCGATTACTGCGATGAGAGTCCTGTATCCGCTTGCCTCTAGAGATGGAATCAAGCGGTCATATAACGCCTGCCCTATTCCCTGCCCGTGGTGTTCGGGGTGCACGTATACAGTTACCTCAGCCGTATATGCATATCCGCACCGGCTGTGAAAACGCGACGCCATTGCGAAGCCCATCACCGACCCGGAACTCTCAGCTACGAACCAGGGGTATCGTGGGGCGTTGGATTCCCACGCTTGCGTCCAATACTCCAGCGGGTCGGGCTCGACCTTGAAGTTCGCCGTGGTGTGTTTGATGGCCCAGTTCGAGATTACACGGATGCTCGCAAGGTCAGCGCGGCAGGCACCGCGCACGTTGATCTGTCCTGCCGTTGCGACTACACACGATTCACTTGTACCGTGACTCACCCAAGCTTCCCAATGCCACTAAGGTATCGAGATGAGGTACGAGACACGCATAACACGCGGTCGCCCACGCGCGATCCTGCCGCTCCAGCGGTCACCCGTGCCGATCGTCCTACAGACCACCCTGGAACTCAAGGCCGAACGACAGCCTGTCGATCACCACCGTCCCCGTAACGGGGGAAACGACGCTGATCCCTATGGCGAGCTCGCCCCCCTCGATTAGATCTACCGTGCGCTGCATCAGGGCGTCCGGAGTTACGTCTACGCTCGTGGGCTGGCAGCTCTCACTCAGCGTCACATCGGCCGTATAAACTTGATCACTTGCGAACACGTTATCGACCTGATCAACTGCATCCACCCACACAGTGACGACCAGCGGCTGGTTCATGCACAGTTCGCCGAGTTCCGGGGGAACACCCTGCAACGCAGCGCTTACCTTGCCGTTCGGACCGCCTGTGGGCGTGACGGTGATGGCCTCAGGATCGATGTCTATTGAGCCACCGGCCAGG
>JBHHXS010000432.1:0-1727 GCA_046757145.1 Phycisphaerae bacterium
GGCCTGGCAGATCACCCGGTCGGTGACGGTGGGGATGCCGAGCAACCGCACCCCGTGATCAGCGACAATTAGAACTCCCGGCCCCGTTGCCTCATCTGCAGATGTTACCGAATCGCCGTGCCGAAGTCCTGTCCCACAAGTGTTGCCATCTTGGCCTCCTGACCGTCAAGACAGGCATAGACCAGCTTCTTGGCCATGACCCTGCGCCACTGCTTGACGCGTCGCTGCAGCGTCCGGATCTGGCCCTCGGAGAAGCGACCGGGATGCTGTTCTCTCAATCGCTGGAACAGCGACTTGGCCGTTGCGTCTGGGTCTTGCTGTAGCCAGATGAGGATCCTGGGCCACACCCCTTCGAAGGGATCTTCCCTGGTTCGCCAATCTCGAGGTCTGCTCGTCTTCCCGCGGTGTGTCGGACGAACCTCGCCCAAGTGCCAGAGCCGCGGGAGCTGGGCGAGGAACTTCTCAAGGCTCACTTTCTCCTGGCTTGGTCCGAGTTCGGAGGACGCAAGAGAAGATAGCGCAGCTTGAGCTTCACGAATACGATGGAGAAGCTCGATGGGATCGAGCCTTGCTCGTTGCCTCCGTAGCGCTTCTTTGACCCCTGCGTCGATCGCGTCATGTCTCAAGAGACGGTCACACGGTGTAGCAGGCTTGTCGTATCGCTTCGTCACCCTGGCACCGTTTCGCCTCTTCTCGACCAGCTTGAACGACGGCTGAAAGTAGTTTACGTACAAGCGGAGCGCGCCGTAGAGACTGGCGAGCGTCTGGCCAGCGACCGGCCCGGAGTAGCGCTCGTAGCCTACGAAGCGCCGGACTACCGCACCGTTCTTCTGCTCGATCCACGCCTGGTCGTTCTTCTTGTACGCCCTGGAACGCGTGAATTCGAGATCGCGCCTTTCACAGTAGGTAACCAGAGTGTCATTGATGAATGCGCCGTCGTTGTCTGAGTCGATGCCGAGCATCGGGACCGGTAGCCATTGACCAATCACCTCAAGCCCCTGGACCACGAGACTCTGCTCGCGCGCGAGAAGCGGTACGCATTCAGTCCATCCGGAGCAAACGTCTGTTGCGACTAGGCTGTGGATGAACGAACCCGCCATCGAGCCACCCCCGTGAGCGACGAAGTCGATCTCCATGAATCCCGGGGCTGGCTCAGACCAGTCTGCGAACGTGCGGACTGGAACCTGTCTGCTCGGCTTCGTGGGTGTCCTGCGCTTCTTTCGGCGCCTTACGGTGCTGCGAACGGGGGCGAGCAGTCGGTCAATTGTGGCGGCGCTGACTGAGAGCACACGGTCGCGAACACTGGGTTCCAGGTGGAGGTGACCGTGACGCTCCATCGCATCCACCAGGCTTGGCAAGATTGCTTTCAACCGCTTGCCGCAGATGCGGTCTGTTGCTTCCCAGGCGACGACCAGGGCCTCCTTGACAGCTTCATCGTAGATCCGCCGCCCGACGCCGCTCTCGGGCGGATGCGCGGTCGCATCGTTGTCCTTGCCGAGGAGACGGACCGCGTATTTCCGGTGGCACCCGGCGACCGTGACGAACTCATCCAGGATTCTGGTCTTCTCCTTCTTGTTCGAGCGCGCATACCGTTGGCGGAGAGCCTCCACGAGCTCGTTCCTGGTCCTGCGACTGATCCGGGATCCCATACACACCTCCTGAGATTCGGTAACAATCCCATGAGGCAACGGTACCGCTTCGGTAACCAAAACGGTGAGTCAACGCGG
>JBHHXS010000433.1:0-1724 GCA_046757145.1 Phycisphaerae bacterium
CATCACGGCGTACTGATCGACGACAATCGCTTTTGCCGGTTGGCGACAATTATTTTTGCCGGTTCTGTTCGAGGCAAATATTGCGATTTCATAGGTTTCAGGGGTCTGAGGCGAGATGGTTACAGATCAACAGGTCAGGGTTTTACGCCGGCGTCTCGGCGAGGGGCGGCAGCAAGAAGCGGCGGCGGCGGCGGCGGCGGGGATGAGCGTGCGTAGCGCACGCAAGTGGAAGCAGGGGCCGCTGCCGTCAGGGCAGCGATCGAAACGTACGTGGCGCACGCGGGAGGATCCCTTTGAGGAGGTCTGGCGCGACGAGATCGTTCCGTTGCTGGTAGCCGACGACGAGAGGCGATTGGAGGCGACAGCGTCTGCGCTCAGGATCGCGGCAAGCTTGCGCTGAGTAGGCTGCGGCTTCGTAGAGCCCACGGTTACGATAGCTCTTCGAACAACGCCTTGGCCTCCTTGAGCGGCGCCGTATCGAAGCCTTCGGTGAACCAGCCGTAGATCTCGGACATTAGCTTGCGGGCTTCGTCTTTTTTGCCCTGCTTCTGCCACAGGCGGGCGAGGCTCGTTGAAGCGACTAGCTCATGCCATTTAGCTCGCTGTTTGCGAGCAACTTCTATCGCCTTCCGAAAGCAGCCCTCAGCCTCACCATCTTTCGACTGGAGCAGGAGCAGCTCGCCCTTGACCCGAATAATCTCGGCTTCGGCGTGCCGCTCGCCGCTCTTGTTCAATGCGCTCATCGCGCGGGCGTTTACGCTAAGCCCTTCCTGGGCCTTACCCGCCTTCCCGTACACCTCGGCCAGGCCGCTAAGATACGCCGGCCCCTTCAACCTTTCCCCTACGGCACGGGCTGCGTCCATGCCCTGATGCATTTGCGCTATGCCCTCTTCCACCTGTCCCTGCCCTGCCAGTACCAGGCCCCGCTCGGTAGTTCCCACGGCCGAGTACAACGCGAACCCGTGCTCGTCGGCAAGCGCGACCAGTGCTTCTGCTTGCTCCTGCGCTGCCCGCCACTCACCGCGTTGCCGATGGAGACCGCACGCGGTGTATAGCAGTATCGCCAGGCTGAAAGGGTGAGACAGTTCCTCACCCAGCAGAAACGCCTCGCGCAGTCTCGCCAGAGCCTGATCTGGAAAACCAAGATCCAGCAGCACCAGAGCCGCAGTGCAGAGGCAGACGACCCCCGGGTCGAACCCGCCATACAGAAAGGACAAGGAGTGGTGCTGCTTCGAGTCGTAGAGGTCGATGCCCCGCTCGAGGTGTTCTAGGGATGCGGTAAATTCTCCCAAGCAGTACAGCGTATATCCAAGTCCCCAGTTTGCTTCCAGCAGCAAGGCACGGTCCTGTCCAGTCTGCGCCAGGCTGAGGAGTTGTTCCCCTAGCTCGCGTGTCGCTTTGAACTCCGCCCGGTTCAAATGGATGGCCAACAGCCCCCACAGCACCATAAAACGCTGGCGAGTTTCCCCGACCTGTTGGCAAAGTTTCCACCCCCGCGCGTAGGCATCGCCTGTCTTGGGGGAGCCCCAACCTGTGGTAACTGCTAAGGCCAAACCACGCGCGGTCTGCAAGAGTAGCTCTCGCTCGTTACGCTCGGTTGTCTCTGGCAATCTCTCTACTAGTTCAAGGCCTCGAGTGAACCGGCTGATCGCCTCCTCAAACGCAGACAGCTCCACCGCCTGCCGACCTGCAAGATGCAGGTACTCAACGGCCTTCTCCGTGTT
>JBHHXS010000434.1:0-1705 GCA_046757145.1 Phycisphaerae bacterium
GTGCGTGTCGGCGAAGGATGCTGGAGAAGGATGATTAGTAGTCTGACAGGCGGGTTGGGCACGCCGTGAGGATCGCAAGCAAAGGATTCCGACGCGGTGGACCAGCTTCAGGCGTGGGCGTGGCACTGCTCCTGGTGGCGGTAGGGGCTGCTGTCTATGCGCCGAGCGTGAATGCACCGTTCCTCTTCGACGACCACGGAAGCATCGTCGGAAACCCACATGTCCGACGGCTGTGGCCCCCCGCAGTGGCCATGTCCGCGCCACCGCAGGCACCTACCGCAGGTCGCCCGATCGCTTGCGCGTCGTTCGCGCTGAACTACTTTTTCTGTGGACTGAATACCCGCGGCTATCACGCTGTAAATGTCGCCCTGCACCTGGCCTGCGCCCTGCTGCTATTCGGTGTCGTGCGACGCGCATTGCCCCTTCTAGCGCGCGCTAAGGACGCCCGCCCGAGCGGACTCGAATCTGACGAACGTTGGAATACCCGGATAGCCTTTGCTGTCGCCCTCGTCTGGATGCTCCACCCGCTTCAGACGGATGCCGTCACGTACGTCACGCAGCGCACAGAACTGTTAGTGGGTTTCTTTTATCTGGCGACGCTCTACTGCTTCATCCGTGGATGTGTGTCGCCCAGGCCGGCCGTCTGGTTCGCCGCTACGTTCACATCGTGCGCGCTGGGAATGGGCAGCAAGGAAGTGATGGTCAGCGCGCCGCTGACGGTGATTCTCTTTGACCGCGCCTTCGTCGCAGGCTCGTTTCTGAATGCATGGCAACAGCGCCGCAAGCTTCATACCGCACTCGCCGGTACTTGGATGGTCCTATTGATTCTTATAGCTCCCGGCCCGCGAAACGCGTCGATAGGGTTCGACCATGGCATAAGCGCCGCTGATTATCTTAGAACACAGGCAGGGGTACTCCTGCTTTACCTACGCCTGTCATTTTGGCCGAGACCGCTGGTCATCTCCTACGACGACTGGCCCATCGCCCACACGTTCTACGAGGTCGGGGCCCAGTGCCTCGCTATCGCAGCGTTGCTGGGGGCTACGGTGTGGATGCTGCGGCACAAACCCCGGGCTGGGTTCCTCGGAGCATGGTTCTTCCTTATTCTCGCACCTACGTCAAGCTTCGTGCCCATAGCCACCGAGGCCGTGGCCGAGAGACGCATGTACTTACCACTGATCTCCGTGATCGCGCCCGTGATACTCGTCGGTGCCAGGCTCTGCAGGGAAGTATGCGACCGTCTCGCGCTCCGGCCGTCGGCGCACACGGTGCTGGCCGGCGCCCTGCTGGTCGCACTCGCCGTACCGTTGGGGCTTGCGACGCTGCGGCGTAACGAGGTCTACCAAGACCCGGTGGCCATCTGGCGTGACGCTTTGGCCAAACGCCCCAACAACGCCCTGGCCCACTGTGGGTTGGGCGTGGCTTTGGTTAAGTCCGGAAGGTCCGCTGAAGCGTTCGACCACTTTGCCCAGGCTGTTCGCCTCAAACCAGCGGATGCCCTGCTCCAGTACAACCTCGGCAAGGCGTATGACGCACGCGGGGACTACGAGGCCGCCATCGAACGCTACAACACGGCCATCAACCTCAGACCCGATTATCGCCAGGCTCACAACGCCCTGGGAAACGCCCTCGTCAGGATGAGGCGCATCGACCTGGCACGCCGACACTATGAACAAGCCCTCCGGATCGACCCCGCCTACCTGAA
>JBHHXS010000435.1:0-1704 GCA_046757145.1 Phycisphaerae bacterium
AGCAGACCATTATCGGCCAGCTTGTTGGCACAGTTCAATACATGAGCCCCGAGCAATGCGATGCCGACCCAGACGATCTGGACACACGTAGTGACGTCTACTCACTCGGCGTCGTTCTATACGAGTTACTTACTGGCGTGCTACCGTACGACGCGTCTAATACAACAATCTACGCAGCTACGCGAGCCATCAAGGAACAGACGCCAAGAAGACCCTCGTCAATCAACCACAGACTCCGCGGCGACGTCGAGACGATCGCGCTGAAGGCTCTAGAGAAGACTCGTGAGCGGCGCTATCAGTCCGCGGCGGACGTGGCGCACGACATCCGCCGATACCTCAACCGGGAACCGATCACCGCACGTCCTCCGACCGCTTGGACGCGTACGGTTCATTGGGTTGCACGCCATCCAATCCTGACGACGACCGTGGCTTGCCTAGGCATCGCCGTGTTTGTGGCTGCCGGGACCTACGTCTCCGTCCGGCTTGTGAACGCACGGCCGTATGTAATCGTTCACAATGCGCCCTTCGATCACAGACGGTCCGAGCAGGGGTGCGAGACGCGTTTGCGCGCTCTCAGCGGCAGGGACCTGAGGATTTGGACACGCGAAGATGGCGTTAGAACTGCTCGACTGCGCGAGCGCCCAGGCGAATTCGGAGGCGGGGAACTGCTCTTGCTCGGCTTCAATAACTCGCAGAGCAGCCCTTTCCCAGGCTTCCTGTGCGCGTTCGACGTCCATGGTGGTTTGGAGAATCCGGTCTGGAAACGTCGCGTGGAGACGCGGGATATTCTACGCGATCTCCGCTCGTTCCGCGGCGCCACTACAGACGACTTCGCTGTTCATTATGCCGCGTATGTCGACGTATTCCCGGAAGACAAGTTCCCGGAGCAACCCGGTGAAGAAGTCGTAGTGTGGTTTAAGCGTTCGTGGTACTCGCAAACCGTTCTTCGCATCTATGACTTGCGGGGTGAGCTGCTCTATCAGGTTTGGCATGACGGTGTTGTACACTCCATCTATTGGATGTCGGATGCTGGACTGCTGGTGCTGGCGGGCGACTGTCACTGGCCGTACCATGACCCGTTCGGCACGCTTCTGAGCAAGAGAGTTCACGACTTTGTCGTCTTTGCGGTTCGGCCGGAACCCGGTTTCGTCGCGGACGATTATTTGGATTACCTGTCCCTGAAACCGGGAGATGATCGCCTAGATCCGCCCTGGTACCTGCGTTTGCGCCCAGATGATGCGCTCAAGATTGTCGAATGGACTGACTTCTCCCCGCCTCGTCGGCCAAACGATCCAGGGCGTTCCGTCGCGTTCTACGTGGGCATGCACGGTGAACGCAACTCACTCGTGTCCTGGGTGATTGGCGATGACGGCCAGGAAGTCGCCCAATCGCGTGTGCTGTCCGACGCCTACCGGAAGAACCAAAGGTTAGACGATGACGATTCTGAGAAGCTCATTCTGCCCGACCCGGATGACTTCGCGCTCGTCCCGTTTCAGCTGACCGACCTGGCGCCCGGCAACGCCTACGGCCTGTCGGGGAAGAAACGCGATCGCCCATAGGCGCGCCGGCGAGACCATCCTCTGGAACGCAAGCCGCGGCACTCCGTGGTGCCGTAATGGACTGGGCCAGACGCGGGGGGCCGCCGTGCGTTTTGCGCCTCGCGACTCGGGCGGTGCCCATGAAGTCGGGTTGACTCACTCCCGA
>JBHHXS010000436.1:0-1697 GCA_046757145.1 Phycisphaerae bacterium
GATGATCGCCAAAAGACATGCGCGATCGTTCATGCATTGACTCGTCCTCTGTGTTGGAATCCGTGTGTGAAGGTTTCGCCGGTTCGTGCACCATCGCGGCGGATTCTAGGAAGCGCCGGCATCAGCGTCAAACCACAGCGGTTATGCGTGACCGTCGCCGTCAGCGCGGTTTGGGCGCTTTGAGAGAATTACTGGTGTTACGAACGCAAAGGGTACGTCGTGATGCTGGGTGGCGCAGGACGGCTGGCGCACTCCCATCGTTAAGCAGGCCGCGAGCATGCCTGCGCTGCCACTGGCGGCCGAAAGCGCTTTCGTAGCTGAAGTGAATCGCCCAGTGCTCGCCGTCCAAACCAGCACCGTCGGAGGCAAGCTTCTCCAACAATGTGCGCAAATCGGTGCGGGCCAGCTCGATGCATCCGCCCGGCTCTACGTTCACTAGTAGTCCCTCATCAAAGTCACTCAACCCCGGGCTTGCCTTTGGTGATACCGGAACGTGGTGAACGGACTCGCCTGCAGTGTAGACCCACAACGCTACTGCGAACGGAGCGCCACCGCCGAAGTTCTTGTTCACGACCATCGGTTGATCGCTCCTGTTGGTCAGTTTGGCGACGAGAGCCACTCCGTCGCTCTGCAGGGTTATTGACGCCGTCGTACCGTCGCGCGCAACCTCGTCCGGTGCCGCACGTGTCACCTGCAGCGTCGCTGGTTCGCTCGCCACGCGGCCCGCGTGCTGGGAAGCCAGAACCTCATCCTCCCAAGTAGGTTCGTACACAAGCTGAACGGTGTAGGTGCCGCCGTCGAGCAGAGGATACCGCGCCCAGCCGCGGTTGAAGTCACGGACCGTGATCGTCAACTGCTCGCCGGCAGGCAGGATACTCGAGGGCGGCGTGGCGAGGCGATCGTGGACAACCTGGCTCACCTCCGGACTTGCGGTGATGTCATCGACGCGCAGGTGGACCACATGGCCACGGTCGTCGCGCACAACGACGAAATCCGCGATATCGAGCATCATGCCGACCTGTGCCGCATCGGAGGCGGCGTCGTGCGGCTCTTCGGGAGGAAACCTGAACGGGATGGGCGTCGGGTAGTCGGAACGGTTGCGCACAGTCAGTTGCAGATCGACGGGGTCTCCCCACGCGATGGCCGACCTAGTGAATGACAGACTCACCTCCGCTCCGGCGAACCACAATCGACCCAGGGTCGCCAGGATGTGCTCAGCCCGCAGTCTGACCTCGACGTCATCACCCCTCGCGGCCTCGCGCAGAGGCCCCTCAGCGCACATTCCTGCCATCAGCAGACGGCGTGTCGCCATCGTGCGCTTCTCGTAGTCCGGGTCACTCAGATTGCGTATCAGCAACGCAATCTCGGCATCAGTCACCTCAGTGGGTCTGGGCGGCGTCCTTGGGCCGCAGACCATCCCGGCCCCATTCAACACGGCCAAGCTTAATGCTACAGCAACCAAGACTCTCTCCATTGACTGCCCTTGTGGGCGTCATCCCCAGCTGCCAGTGACACCAAGTATATGCCCGAGCGCCATGCTGCTCAACTTCGCGTAGAACCTGTATGCAAAACCCCCTATGATGTCCGTGTGGGGAGCAACGAGACGACGCCTCCGGGAAGCACCACGAGCTGCGGCAGTGCAGGGCAAGCGCCGCATCAAGACGGTGAAGTTGTCCGTGGGCCCCAACACCACATCA
>JBHHXS010000437.1:0-1659 GCA_046757145.1 Phycisphaerae bacterium
GGGAAGTACTGTCTAGTTACGTCATCCTCCCCGGCGAGTCGACCTACGAGGCGAAACTGGCGCAGCGTAAACAGATGAGATTTGTACTTGTCCCTCGCCGCCCTGCCTAGCTTGACGCGGATCATCTGAAGTTCACGCCCCGGTGTCGGTGTCTTGGGCTCGTACTGATCGGTAAGTATGTTGATCCGCGGATTAGCCTCCCTGAAACCATACAAGAATGGTACTCGCTCGGTGCGTACGATAGAGATTGACCGCGGCGGAGCGTACCTAGACACCTCAGGGTGGGCGGCGCTCTGCCAGCCGACCTCCTCCACCAGATCGGGATGGTCGTCGGATAAGAGCCGTGGTCCACTGAAGACCCCGGAGGAGACCATCGATGCGAGGCCGACGACGAAGCGATCAGGTGCAAGCCAGAGTTCGTGCTGGTCTGCGTACGGGTCCGGTGGGGTCAGGTCCTTCTCTCCCTGCTCCTGTGACTGCGACGGTACGTCAACGCGAGAGAAGCCTATTATGGACGGGCCGAACGGCACCATCTGCACGGCGTGGGCCATGACACCCACCAGTATGAACGCTGTGATCAGCCCGCAGGTGCCGCCGCCGATCCGGTCGACAAGCGACGGCAGCAGGGATGATCGCCGAATAAGCCTGTCAGTGATGGCCCGCAGGAGTATCAGCGGGATGCCGAAGCTCGCAGCCAGAGCCACCGCACAGGCGTAGCTCGGCTTCCAATACGGCGCGAGCCAGTGGACGGCTATCCATTCATACGAGCCTAGCGCGGCTGCCGCGCAGCATGTCGACAACACCACCATTATCAGGCCACTGGACAGGCCCAGAGCGGTTTGACGCAGCGCGATTGCCACCAGCAGCAGGAGGAATATAAGCTGAAACCACATACTACGCGCCGATCCTATTTCTTTTCGTCGTTGCGCAGGCAGCGCAGGACTTCGTTCATGCTTGTGACCCCCTCGATTACCTTGAGAAGACCCTCTTCTTGTATGTAGTACATGCGGTTCTTGCGCGCTTGAGCCTTGATCTTGTTCATCGCTGCTCCGCCCTCGATCAGCTTGGATATCGCCTCGCCTATAGGCATCAGCTCAAACACGCCCACGCGTCCATAGTAACCACTCCCCTGGCAGTTCTGGCAGACTATCTCCTTTCCCCTCCTGTCGCGTTTAGGCTCTGACGGAGGCCTGTGGAAGCGCTCTATCTTATCCACGGGCAGGTTGAGCTTCTTCAAAGTAGCCGTGTCAGGCTTGAACGCCTCGCGACAGTCGTTGCAAAGAACGCGGACCAGCCGTTGAGCCATAACCCCACGCAACGCTTTAGCCGCCAGCCGATTATCTCCCAGCAGCGCGAGGTACCGGCTCAGAGCGTCGAAACAATTGTTGGCACGGATTCCCAGGTAGATCTTGCGGTCCATTGCCGCCGCACGCGCAGCCACCAGGGCCGTTTCCTTGTCCTCACATTCATCCGCCATGACGATGTCCGGTTCGCGCCGAAGAACGGTTTGAAGCATGCGGGCGTAGCTCACGTTGGTGCCACCACCCGCATACAGCTGTTGGGTGATGTTGTCCAAGTCGAGCATCGAGCGGCGCTCAAGGGCGTGAATGTTGTGCATGTAGGCGTCGTGGCTGCGAAGCACAGCGTACTGGGTGGTGG
>JBHHXS010000438.1:0-1613 GCA_046757145.1 Phycisphaerae bacterium
GTTCATGTGGAAAAGCACGCGGTCATGACTGTGGGGTGTGTCGGTGTACTCCCATACCCTGGGCACACCCTCTCCCGGCAGGACGTACCCGTCCCTGTCGGCGTCAAATGCATCGTTCGTGCGGTCGCCGTCGTTGTTAAGGTCGACGTTCTGCCATTCTCCCCATTGAGGGCTGCGGGCGCTGAGGAGCATCATGGTAAAGGCGTCTTGAATGAGCCTGTTTCGCTGCTCAATGCCAATGACGCCGGTGTCTAGCGCCTCGTCGAGCCATGGCAGGCTCAAACGCAGCTTGCCCTTCACACGATTAACCGTACACGCGGGATCGCCCTGGCACTTGCACCAGTCCGCGAGCATCCCCGGGGCAAGGTCACTGTCTATCGGCTCCCCGTTCGCGGTGACGCCGATGGGGCGGCGGTAGGTGTCGCGGTGGTCGACGTCATCCTGCGGGTAGGCCGCGTATTCGAAGGGCAGAACGTCGTTGCCGCTCATCTGTCGTTGCCAGCATATAGCTGCTTCGGGGTAATCGCTGTCCCATCCAGGAAAACGCGTGTTAAGATGCTGCTTGTTCGCCTCTACCATGCGATCCAGGACGTCCATGCGCTTGATGCGCCGACCCGTGCCGCTCGCGGTCGTTACCTCCTCCTCAATCCACGTCTCGCGCCGGAGCAGGTCGTCGCGGCTGACGGTCGTTACCAGATGGCGCCAGTCGTATTGCGAGCGCAAAGGCTCATTCGGGTCCACGCGGTCGGCATCCATACGCAGGGCCCAAAGCAAATCGAGCCCGCTCTCGTCCGTTTCATCCGGGGCGAACGGTTGATACCGATGCTCTCCCGGTCGGGGCGCCTCGCCACGTGGGAACAGGTGATCAAAGAAGTCGCCGCCCCAGTTGAGCGGATCGTTGAAGTTCAGGGCGCTGCCCTGAATACGCGATGGCGGCAGGAGGCGCGGCGGCAGGAGGTTCCGTCGGCGGAGCAGCGGCTCCTCCAACGTCGGATCGTACGCGTGGAACTCCCCTGCGGTCTGCTTCAGCTCACCGTGATACCACAGCGCCGTGCGTATCAGGGCCTCGTGAGAATGGTTCAGGTCGACCATGCCTCCGTGAGCCACAATGCGCAGCCCGAGAAACACCTTGCCGGTAGGGTTCGACCGTGAGTTGACGGTTTTGCGCAGTTTGTCAAGGTGCGCCGCATCCAGCTCCATGAACCACTTGGATTGCGGCCCGGGTCCGGCACCAGGTGGAGGCGCCGGCGGCGTTTCCGTGCTTCTGAGCTCAGCCTGCACGCTGTCTACGATCCCGTCTCCGTCCGCATCCACGGGGACTATGTCATCCTGGGGCTGCAGCGGGTAGACGATAGCTACACCGTTAGGCCAGTCCGTGGGAAGCCCGAGTGGATCCCTCAGACGCGTAGCTCCGGGGAACGACGTTCTGCTTAATGAGCCGACGTCCGTGACCCAGTTGAAGTAATATCGGCCGTCCTCGTGCAGGTAGGGTTCAACAGGAGCGAAAAGATTGTGGACCCCAGGCATCTCCGCAAAAGCGACGGGAGAACCCCCCAACAGCTCTTCCGTCACCTCCCTGCCAGGGAACGGGATCATCCACCTAACCGCCACCG
>JBHHXS010000439.1:0-1608 GCA_046757145.1 Phycisphaerae bacterium
GCACCGTGTCCAGCCGCGTTTGCAGTGCATTACGAAGCGTGCCGATATCAGCCACGCCACGCCGCCTCTATGTCCGCCGCCAACTGTGCCAGCAGCGGGCCGCGTACTTCAGCCTCGATGTTCTTCGCCGTGTCCGACAACCAACCCCGCGTCGGCTTGCCGCGCGAGGGGCCGCGCGCGTAGCGGTAGTGTTTCTCTTTTTCGAGCTTCTTGCCATAATCGATGTCCGTCCCGATTTGCGCCCATTGCGGTGGATGACTCGAGTCAACCTCAGACGTGCCTGCACCAGGCTGCAGCGAACCACGCAAACGCCCAGTGTCAATCGGCACACGGCCAGGCTGCGCCACATCTTCGACCGCCGCCCACATGACGTCCGTGAAGAACGCTCGTAGCGGCTTGTCAAACAGCTCGTTCGTGGTCACTTCTCTGACCACCTTGATGCTAATGCCAACGCTCATTGCGGCAACCTCACGGCCAATCGCCGGTATGGCTGCAGCATCCGCTTGCTGGCCGGGTGTAGGCCCGGCGCTATCGTCGCTGTGCCAAGCGTCTCGCTTGCCAGCACGCCGGTCGGCGCCTCGAAATCCTTCAGCGTCCGCGCTGCCTCGAGCAGCGTGACATTGCGAATCACGTCCGGCACCTGCGGCCAGCCGAACACCCCGACGATCTGCACCGACTTGGGCGTCAGATAAAACGAGCGCGGCGTAGCGCCCGTTGCGGTAGACGCATGAACCTCGGTGTATGGCCAACCCTGGTCGCGGTATGGCGCATTCTGTGGCTGTAAGATGTAATCGTCCGACGACCACGTTGTATCATAGGATAGGTCGTTTACCGTATCTGACTTCAATGTTGTGATGCTCACAAGATCCGGCACGACCAAGAATAGACCGTGTGTCGGCGTGAACGTCTGCGTTAGCGTAACTTGGTAGAAGAAGCGGTGACACCAATCGTCGAGTGCCCGCGATGTTGCGTCGAGCACAGTCTCGAACAGCCCGCGCTCATTCGTGGTTAAGTCCGGGCCCGTCGCGTCAATCGCTGCCCGCAACTCCTCCGTGTCCGCATAACGCATGTACGCCGACGACACTGACTAATCCTCCGGCTCTTCGACCTTCTTCGCTCGCGTCGTGGCCTTACGCACCTGTCGCGTTACAGCCTTCTCGACTTTACGTCTCGGTTTCTTTGACTTCGCTTTCTTCGCCACAAGTACACCGGGTGAGTCGCGGTTGAATGCCGCAACAGCGTCCGGCTCTAGATCGACTTCCGTACCCTTTTCGAGCGGCCCGGTGTCATAGGCAATGCACAGGTTACTGTAATACCGCCATTGCGCAATGTACTTCATGAGCTTGCCACTCCTGTCACTGTCACCGTCCCCGATGTATACGCGCTCACCCGCGCCCGCACACCACGCAAGCCGCCCGCCTCTTCGAGCAGCAGTAAGCCCGTGGTCGTGGACGTCAACGTCCGCGTTCGGCTGGTGTCGCCCAGCTGTGCTAGCGCAACCGCCGCCCAGTTTGATCCATCTACCGTCCCCTCCCACGTGATGGTTGCCGAGAACGTACCCGTGACCTGAAAGGTCGCCTGAGCGAACTCGGCCAGCTGGAGCACCGT
>JBHHXS010000440.1:0-1601 GCA_046757145.1 Phycisphaerae bacterium
TCAATGAAACGAAGTAAAGCAGACGTCGTCTCCTACCGCCAGTCGATCCCTGAACGTAACTACTCACCCCCATCAGCATATAGCTGCCCCGAGAGAGCCATCTGAATCGCCACCAGGGGATTGTAGCCTTTGTTGGCCATGGTCTGTAGGTAGCTGGAGATGCGGCAGTAGGCTTCGGCGTACTCGCGGCGCCGAAAGCAGCCGGAGACTTTCTGCTTGACCTTGCTCATGCGCAGGTCACGCTCGGCTCGATTGTTGGTGAACGACACCTCGGCGAGCTTGGCGAAGAGCAATACCGCCGTCTCATGCTTCCTCAAGCGTTCCCACAGATTGTGGGCATCTGATTTGGCGACCCTGCCGCGCTTGCCGTTCTGTTTGGGGGGAATGGGTGGGAGCTCTTTCTCGCCGCGGGTCAGGATGTTGCGGTAGCGCTTCTGCAGGTTGGCGTATTCGCGGGGGGTCAGCTTCTTGCGCTTGCGCTTGCGCTTTGAGACCCGCAGGCAGGTCTCCTGAAGCAGATGCTTCATATTCTTCGCCCAAGCGTAGCCATGGGCGTCGACGATAAAGGTCAGCTCGCGAAGCAGGTGCGAGCCGCACAGGCCATGCTTGCAATGGTCATAGGCGAGATACGAGGCCCAGCAGTCATGGATCACGGCCCCATCATAGTGCGGGATGATACCGATGGCCTCGATCGCCTCGCAGCCACGCTTCGGGTGGAGGAACTTCAAGGTGATCTCATCCGCGGAATACACATGGATCCAATGGTTCTTCTTGTCGACCCGCAACGAGGTCTCGTCCACGTGCATTGCCGGCTGCGTCAGGAGCTGTTCCATCGCTGCGCGCTCCCACGCAGCCAGGGCCCGATGCAGTTGGATCACGTATTTGAGGATCGTCGCCTCGGAGACGGCGATGCCGATCAGCGTTTGGATGGATTGTTGCACGCGCTTGAGCGAGAGCATCTGCGCGATCAGAAGGTTCAGGACATACCCCTTGATCCCGGGGCCGTACTGTAGTGGCCCGGGCATGTCCTTGGGGAAGGGACCGGTGGTCGGTGTCCCGCAGTGCGGACAGTCCTTGATCTCGGCGTCGACGTGGCTGACCACCTTCTCGAAAATGATGTCGATCTTGGTGCGTCGATTGTAGCCGGTGGATGCCCTGGCGCTGAGGTCTTCGCCACAGCCTTTACACACCCGCACCTTGGAGACCCGAACGGTCTCGACCGTGCGGGTGTTGGCGCAGCGCCTGTCCCCGAGCACCTTCCCCTTGCCCTTGGCGCCCGCCCGGGTGCGCGCGGTCTCGTCTTTGGCGGTCTGCGAGGGTGGCTTGCTGGAATTGGTGCTGTCCTTTCCGGTGTGCTTCTCCATGAACACCGCCATGAGTAACTCGAACAGCATCAGCAGCGCCGCGAACAGGGCGCGACTCTCCGCAGACATCTTGCCGGCCGCGGACAGCTGCTCAAATCGCCCCTTGAGCGTCTCGAACTCCTCGCGCAGGGATTGTCTGTTGACGGTCGCCATGGTCGCCTACACCGGCTCCTCGGCTTCCACCGCCATCATCGCCGCCAGCACCGCCACGCGCTCGGCGCGCGGCAACTCCTGGTA
>JBHHXS010000441.1:0-1592 GCA_046757145.1 Phycisphaerae bacterium
CGTCGGCGTGAGCCAAGCGAAGCGGTGTCCCCGGTGTTCGAGTTCACGGTCGAGAACCGTCGGGATACCGAGCGACCGCACCCCGCGACCCTTGGGCTTGGGTATCTCTACCCTTCGCACGGGCCGGGGACGGTAGCTACCATCGAACAGGGCTTGGCGGATATCGGGCCAGTGTTCCCGCGCGAAGGCAGCGAAGTCATCGACGGACATGCCGTCGACGCCGGGGGCACCCCGGTTGGCCTTCACGCGCTTCCATGCGCGGCGCAGGTTCGCGGGCGCGAGCATCCGCGCCATGAGGTCGTCAAACAAGGCTGGCTGCGTGGGTACACGCCGCACCCCGGCTCCCCCGGACGGGTTCGACACCGAGTGCGAGTGACCCACCGCTCCTCCTTGACTCATCGTGTTCGGGCCTTCGGCGCCGGGCCGTTCCTGGCCCGAACCCCTACTATGCCCTCGGCTGACTGCTGTTCGCTCACCAACGCGGTTGCCCCCGGAGGCGCTGCCGGGTGCGTGGCGTTAGGGTTCGGTGGCGATTCCGGGGCTTTCGCCTCGGGCCTCAGTCCGACTCCCGTGGCCAGGTCCGGCCGCCTGCTGAACAGCTCTCCCCGGATAAGAGCATGAACTTTCCGTACACAACCGCCGCATTTACCCTGTCCCGTGCACCTGATGGGCTTCGTCATGTTGTGCTGACTCGCCCGGGGACCAGGCCTTCTATGCGATTTCTGTTCGTCGGCTCGCACGTTTGCGCTCGGGCTTCCTTCAGACATCCCCTCGCGGGTCTGCCCTTGCCCTCGGCTAGTAGTTATATTCGTCCACACCGTGGACATCGCAGGTACTCCTACGGGGGACTTCCACCCCATCAGTTCATGCCCATGCCGGGCGTACACAAGCCGATGGACGGCGACCGGGTAACCCGCTGCGCGGCTTCCCCGGCGCGTCATCGGCGGCGCTGGGCGGGCAGCGGTGAGGTGCCAGTCAGGATTAAGCATGGAGAGGATGACCTCGGATAAGATTCGACTATGAAGTTCCGAATCTATACGGACACCTCGGTCCTAGAGGCTGCGAGGACGAAGAGTTCGCCGAGCACTCTGTTCGGCTGATGGAGGGCTTCGTCAGAGGTGAAGTTATCCTCGTTCTGTCCAGCCTGACGGTGCAAGAACTCGCCAGTGCACCGGCCGAGGTTCGCAAGCGACTTGCCGGCGTGCCGGACGCGCACATTGAGATGCTCCAGCTTGATGCCGAGGCCAAGGAGCTTGCAGAAGCATACATAACCGCTGGCGTGCTCACCGCCAAAATGCGGGCCGATGCGCAACACATCGCCATCGCGACCGTGGGTCGTGTGGATGTACTGGTGAGCTGGAACTTCAAGCACATCGTCAATCTGCGCAAGGGCTACCCAATGATCGAGATCCGGACGCCACAAGAGGTGTTATCAAATGAGTAGGACCGAAAAGAAGTTCGACGCAGTCGCGATGATGCGGTCGGCCCGAGACAAGATCTCGGCACAGATCGAGGGCATGACATTGCAGCAAGAGTTGAAGTGGCTCGCCTCGCAGGAGATCGATGATCCAATCTTGAGGCGCCTTCGAGAG
>JBHHXS010000442.1:0-1554 GCA_046757145.1 Phycisphaerae bacterium
GACGCGGCTGTCACCTCCCGGCATGAACGGCCGGCTTATTACACGGGAGGGGTCGCCTCCCAGCTTCACGGGCGTTCTGACAACTTTGAGTCGTGTCAAGGTTCCTGCTCCCACGGTGCTCCATTATGACATTAGCACCGCTGCGGCCGACCCTCCACCAATGAGTCTACCCATGAATCGTAACCCCGATGCGTCCGAGACACGCACCCGGTACGGTGCTACATCAACGTGTGCAATTCTGCGGCGCCTATCGGACCCCAAGCGTCGGCGCAGGACGGCGCTCCTCGCGTGAGCCCCGGACTATTATCGGTATCGCACGATTGTGCACCGTCGTTTAGCATAGCTCGTATACCATAGCTCGCACGGGAGACGGTGAATGTCGCGTCGCCGTTGGACAACTTATAGGAACGCTTCGGAATGACAACTCCACTCGTTCGACGGTACGAGAAGAACCCCATCCTAACACCGGCTGACATACCTTATCCTGTTGAAACGGTTCACAACGCCGCCGTCACCAGGCATCAGGGCCGATATGTAATGCTCTTCCGTGCCCACCGGGCCAACGGGCGTAGCATCATCGGAATTGCCGACAGCGACGACGGGTTCCGGTTTGTCTCGCGTCGCCAGCCTTTCATCCTCCCCGCCGTCGAGGGACCCTTCGCCGACTACGAAGCGTTCGGAGTCGAGGATCCGCGCATTTGCCTGTTCAACGGCGAGTACTTGATCACCTATAGTGCGTACTCACGACACGGCGTGCGCATTGCCTTGGCTCGAACACGCGACTTCGACACTCTCGAACGCATCGCTCTTATAACCCAAGCCGATATGCGCAACGTCGTCATATTCCCGCAGAAGTTCGACGGTCGATACGCCCGTCTAGACCGTCCGCATAGTGAGATATCTCCCTGGTCGATATGGGTCAGTTACTCGCCGGATCTTGTCCATTGGGGCGACTCGCGCGTCGTTATGAGACCCGTGCAGTATCACTGGGACGAGAAGAAGATCGGCCCCGGCGCCACTCCGATCCGCACTCCTAAAGGATGGCTGAGTATCTACCACGGCGTGTTCCCGACCATGGATGGAGCGGTCTACCGGCTCGGCGTTGCACTGCATGGACTTGACGACCCCGCCGACGTGATCGGTGTGTGCGACCGCTGGATCGTTCAGCCGGAAGACCCGTGGGAGGTGAGCGGTTACGTGCACAACGTCGTCTTCACATGCGGTGCAGTCCCGGAGCCCGACGGCACGGTCAAGATCTACTGGGGGGCCGCGGACAAGGTCATGTGCGCGGGGACCGCGCAAATAGAGGAGCTGGTCGATCTCTGCCTTACTCAGTCTCGCCCCGCGTTATGACTGTGTCTGCGCGGTATGCCCGAAAGGCGGGTACATGCTCGAGCGCTTGTGAATCCCGGCTGTCTACGCCGCACAGCCCCACACAGCTCCGTCACCGGTGAAACTGCTTGACGCGAAGTTGGGGGCCTGATCCAATGCCTGCACGATCGCACCGCTAGCTCAGTCGGCAGAGCAGCTGATTCTTAATCAGCGGGTCCGGGG
>JBHHXS010000443.1:0-1549 GCA_046757145.1 Phycisphaerae bacterium
AGGCGTCGGGGCGGAGCGCGGCGTAGTCGGTCTCGCCGGCCAGCAGCCGATCGAGAACGTCCTTGGTGTAGGCCCAGACATCCAGATCGTTGCGCACCGCGCTGCTGACAAGGGTAAGGAAGTCGGCGGCACGGTCGCCCGCGGCTATGCTGCCGATGAACAGCCAGATGGTATGACCTTCTCCCGGAACGACACGGTATCGTATCGTGCCGTTGTGTGGATTGCCTGAGTACTACAGGGAGAAGGTCATGGACGATGTACGGGCGTACGTAGGATTGGACGTGCACAAGGACACCATAGCGGTTGCCATCGCGGACGGTGGACGCAGCGGGGAGGTACGGTTTTGGGGGAACGTCGCTCATTCGAGGGAACACCTGAATCGGCTGGTCCGCAAGATCGTTGAGCGGCATGGGCAGGTCGAGTTCACTTACGAGGCCGGCCCCTGCGGTTACGAGATCTACCGACAGCTAACGAGCATGAACCTCGTGTGTCGCGTGGTGGCTCCGTCGCACATTCCTCGCCGTCCCGGTGACCGGGTGAAGAACGATCATCGTGATGCCATAGCATTGGCGCGCCTTGCCCGCGCGGGGGAGCTGACGGAGGTCTGGGTTCCGGACCCGGTCCATGAAGCAATGCGCGATGTGGTCCGAGCCCGATACGTGGCGACCAAGGATCTCAAACTGGCTCGCCAGCGCATCCAGAGCTTCCTGCTGAAGCACAGTTGCATCTACGAGAAGAAACCATGGACGCAACGCCATCGCACTTGGCTGGCCAATCGTAGCTTCCCACACACCGCCCAACAAATCGCCTTCCAAAGCTACCTCAACGCGATGGAGCAAGCGCTGTCGCGCAGAGGGGATCTCGAAGAGCAGATTCGCGGGCTCCTGCCGAGCTGGTCTCTTGGTCCTCTGGTGGAGGCGCTTCAGAGCCTGCGTGGCGTGGCCCTGACCATCGCGGTCAGCGTGGTGGCAGAAGTCGGAGACATGACCCGTTTCCACAATCCAAAACAGCTGATGGCCCTGCTTGGCCTGACGCCTGGCGAATACTCGAGTGGCAAGAAGACTCGACCGCGCGGCATCACCAAGGCGGGCAACAGTACAATCCGCAGCCTGCTCTATGAGGCTGCCTGGTGCTATCGACAAACACCTAAGGTCGGCGCGTACATGTTGCAGCACAGGCCGAAGGACCTGCCACAGGAAGTCAAGGACATCGCATGGAAGGCGCAGATTCGCCTTCACAGACGATACCGCCAGCTCGTCGGACGGGGAAAGAAATCGCAGGTGGCCATCACAGCCGTGGCACGCGAACTCGTCGGCTTCATGTGGTGTATTGCGCAGGTGATCGCTGCACGTCAGGAGATCAAGGGGGCGGACATCGCTGCATAAGCGGTCGGCGTAGGCCATGATCTCGTTGGAGGGAGGGGCAGGCATCGGCGCGGTCAAGGGAATCCTCGTCAAGAATTCTGTGTTCCGACCACAGCAGCCAGATGGAGGCAGCCCTTTCGACGCACCTCATCATGGGGTAGCCAATCCCCGAATAGGAGTTTGAT
>JBHHXS010000444.1:0-1530 GCA_046757145.1 Phycisphaerae bacterium
CATGATGATGTACCCGTCGCTCGCGCTCCGGGCTCGGATCGCGCCCCCCCCCCGATTCTGTCACGCACCCGGTATCGCCTGTCAGCTCGACCAGGTGCCTGCGCGACCAACGCCACAGCCCCGTCTCACATGTACAAGGACGGTGAGCCGCGAACTAGAATGACACGAGCTGGTCGCTGTCCTGCCCGTATCTGCGGTACGGCGTAACCAGGGGCTTCTCTGTTATTGGCACGGGGCGTGCAGGCTCCCTCAAGAAGTCGTATGGTGCCTGAACTTGGACGGCGCAGCTCATGCGGGCGCAGCCGACGTCGCTTACAATCACCAGGTCGGTGACCCGCGCCGCACGAGCGTGCCTCTTGCGTGCGTTGCCTGTGCGCGAGTGGAACAACTTGCCTGGTTGGTGTAGCTTCACCGACTTCGGCAAGGGCATGGACGCTGCACGAGCGTTCCGGAGAACGTCTCGACGACCACGAAGGCGCGGCGCCTGCCGAGAGCAGAAAGGAACGAACGACAGTGGTTGACGTGACCGCGGAGAAAGACGCATTTGCCGAGCGGTATTACTTCCTAGTCCGGCGACTCCACTCCCTGACGGGCATCGTTCCGGTGGGTGTATTCCTGTGCATACATCTGTCTGTGAACGCGTCGATCATCGCCGGGCCCGGGGCATTCCAGTTCGCCGTCGACCAGATTCACAACCTGAGCAAACTGGGAATCCTACAGACCGTCGAGGTGCTTTTCATCATCCTCCCCATCGCCTTTCACGCCGTCGTGGGGATTCTGATCTGGCTCACAAGCAAGCCCAACGTAATGGCCTACCAGTACTGCGGCAACGCACGCTATCTGCTTCAACGGTGGACGGGACTCATCGCTTTGATGTTCATCCTGGTGCACTTGTGGCACATTCACTGGATCATACCCGGCGGCACGGAGTTCGATGCCCACCGGGCGGCCGCAAGCGCCGCTGAGGCGCTGGACAGGTCGTGGACAAGCCCGGTTTACGCTGTGGGCATCGTCTGCACCGTGTACCACCTGGCCAACGGCATCTGGACATTCTTGATCGTCTGGGGCATCACCATAACGCCGAAGGCACAGGCGCGCAGCGCTTACTTTTGCGCCGCCATAGGCATCATCCTGCTGCTGTTGGGCCTGGGTTCGTTGCGGACTTTCAGGACTATGGATCGGTCGAAGTTGGCGCCGCCAGCCGTATTTGAAAGGCACGCCGTACGAGACGGAGGTGGCACTGACGCCCGCGAGGCGTTCGTTCCCCCGTCAGCGTCACGGCCGTCAACCGTCGGATCGTTATTGAAGGGAAGTTCCTAAATGGCGACAAAAGCCAGAATAGTCGTGGTCGGCGGAGGACTGGGAGGCCTATGGGCCGCCCTGCGCATCGCCGAGAACGGTTGCGCGGTTGACCTGTTCTCTCTCTTTCCGGTCAAACGCTCGCACTCCTGCTGTGCACCGGGTGGTATCACCGCCGTGCTCTATACGAAAGGCCAGAACGACTCCATCTGGCAGCACATCGTGGATACC